>LIBD01000045.1 GCA_001437855.1 Actinobacteria bacterium BACL4 MAG-120820-bin23
GCAGCACGTTGGGAAACATTTGCGACATTAGAAGATAAATGTGACTGCAGATTAGTTGCAGCTTTAATTACATCCTTTGGTCCAATCATCCAACCTACCCGCCAACCTGTCATGGCATAAGTTTTTGCTACACCATTAATAATGATTGTTCGATCTGCAAGCTCTGGTACTGCAACACAAATACTTGGTGCTTTTGCACCGTCATAAAGTAGATGCTCATAGATTTCATCTGTTATGACCCATAGGTTATTTTTTAGTGCCCACTGCCCAATAGCTTTAACTTGCTCTGGTGAATAAACAGAGCCAGTTGGATTAGAGGGTGAACAAAATAACAGCACCTTAGTTTTAGGAGTTAGCGCTTTTTCAAGCTGTTCAACACTTACTAGGTAATTTTGAGTTTCATCAGCAAAGATTTCAACTGCAACTCCACCTGCTAACTTGATGCATTCAGGATATGTAGTCCAAAACGGAGAGGGTAGTAAAACTTCATCGCCTGGATCTAAAATTGCAGCAAAAGATTGGTAGACAGATTGCTTACCACCATTTGTAACTAGTACTTGTTCTGCAGTAATTTCATAATTTGAATCTCGTTTAGTTTTCTTAACTATGGCATCTCTTAACTCTGGTAATCCTGGCGTTGGGGTATAGCGATGATTGGTAGGATTTTTTGCCGCTTCAATTGCAGCATTAACTATGTAATCTGGAGTTGGAAAATCTGGCTCGCCTGCGCCAAAACCAATTACTGGTTTTCCGGCTGCCTTTAATGCTTTGGCTTTACTATCAACAGCTAAAGTGGCAGATTCTGCGATCGCTGCAACCCGCTTTGAAACTCTGGATTTCTCGGATGCTCCCATGGGGGGACAGTCTGCCATCTACGCCTAAAAGTGGCTTCATATTTATCCTGGTTTTACCTTCTTACATAACCTCCTCTACACTTTCGCCCCCGGCGCTTGTATTAGGCCATGATTTTTCATGCCTTAATTCGGGACAAAGGGCAGTAGCTCAATTGGCTAGAGTTGCCGTCTCCAAAGCGGCCGGTTGGGGGTTCGAGTCCCTCCTGCCCTGCAAGAAGTTTGGTTTTAAAAAGAAGTTACTACACAGCGATGAAAGGAAAAGGTAGATGAGCGAAGAGATCGTCTCAACTGAAGAACCCAAGGGGATCTTCGGTCGCACTAGCCGGTTCTACCGTCAAATTATTTCCGAGCTGTCAAAAGTTGTTTGGCCAACCCGTAATCAATTAACTACCTACACTGCGGTGGTATTAGTTTTCGTAGGATTTGTAATTTTAATAGTTTCGATCTTTGATTTAATTTTAACAAGAATAACTTTCTGGATATTTGGCTAAGGCGAAAAGGAAAATATGATGTCAATTGAAACGCCAGCTAATCCACCAGTGGATGCATTTGAAGCAGCGCTCGCTGTCACCGAAGTAGCTCCAGTAGTTGAAGAAATTATTATACCTGTTGTTGAAGATGTAGCTCAAGAAAGTGCTGCTGAAGAAAATGATGAGAATGCTGAATTTAGAGCCGCCCTTCGTAGCGCGCCAGGAGAATGGTTCGTAGTTCATTCATACGCTGGTTATGAAAAGAAGGTTAAGGGAAATTTAGTAAACCGAATCCAATCTTTAAATATGGAAGATTATATTTTCCAAATTGAAGTTCCTGAGGAAGAGGTTCGAGAGTTAAAGAATGGTGCTATTAAAGTAGTGAAGCGAAATGTATTCCCAGGATATGTTTTGGTTCGCATGGAGCTAACTGATGAGTCTTGGTCATGCGTTAGAAATACTCCTGGCGTTACCGGGTTTGTTGGTAATGCTCACCACCCATCACCATTAACTCTTACTGAGGTGGAAAACATCTTGGCTCCTCGCCCATTAAAGAAGGGCGGCAAGATTGAGATGAAAGATATTGATTATGCAATCGGTGAGTCCATAACTGTTATGGATGGACCATTTGCGACATTACCAGCGACTATTTCTGAGATCATGCCAGAGCAGGCAAAGTTAAAAGTATTGGTATCCATATTTGGTCGCGAGACTCCAGTTGAACTTTCATTTCACCAAGTACAAAAAATTTAACTAACCTAAGAAAAGGAAAAAACATGGCACCGAAGAAGAAGGTAACCGCACTAATTAAGTTGCAGATCCAGGCTGGAGCTGCCACACCTGCCCCACCGGTTGGTCCTGCTCTTGGTCAGCATGGTGTGAACATCATGGATTTCGTTAAGGCATATAACGCAGCTACCGAAAGCCAAAAGGGAAATATCATCCCAGTTGAAATTACTGTATTTGAGGATCGTTCATTTACCTTTATTACAAAAACTCCACCAGCCTCTCGATTAATCCTAAAGGCAGCTGGAATTGAAAAGGGATCTGCTATCCCGCACAAAGATAAGGTTGCAAATCTCACTAAGGCACAGGTTGAAGATATCGCCAAGCAAAAGATGGTGGATCTAAATGCTAATGACTTAGAGATGGCATCAAGAATTATTGCCGGTACTGCCAGATCAATGGGTATTACTGTCTCTAATTAATTAAAAATGTGGGAGAACCTCGCTGGTTCGAATTAACCACAACCCCAATCTTGAAAACTATTTCAAGATTTAACCAAGAGGAGAAGAAATGAAGCGCAGTAAGAAATATAAGGCCGCAGCAGAAAAGATTAAATTTGATAATCTTTATCAACCAGGTGAGGCTATGAAGTTAGTTAAAGAGACCTCAACCGTTAAATACGATTCAACAGTTGATGTTGCACTTTTTCTAGGTGTGGATCCAAAGAAAGCTGATCAAGCAATTCGCTCAACAGTTAACTTGCCACATGGAACTGGAAAAACTGCTCGAGTATTAGTTTTTGCAGGTGGCGAACGAGCTGAAGAAGCTCGGGCTGCAGGCGCTGACATTGTTGGTGCTGATGAATTAATTGATGAAGTTTCAAAGGGACGTTTGGATTATGACGCAGTAGTTTCAACTCCAGAGTTAATGGGAAAGGTTGGCCGACTTGGAAAGGTTTTAGGACCTCGGGGTTTGATGCCAAACCCAAAGACTGGAACTGTAACCACTGATGTTGCAAAAGCTGTTACCGATATTAAAGGCGGAAAGATTGAGTTTAGAATCGATAAGAATGCAAACCTTCACTTTGTAATTGGAAAGGTTTCATTTACTGCCGAACAATTAGCTGAAAACTATGCCGCTGCAATTGAAGAGATAATGCGTGCTAAGCCCGCATCTTCAAAGGGTAGATTTATTAAATCCGCCACAATCTCTTCCACAATGAGCCCAGGAATCAAACTTGATACCTCAATCTCCCGTGATGGGGGACCACAGATTCAGTAAAACCTTATTTTGACTTGGGTGGGCCTAAAGGCCTACCCTTGGCTTATTCAGTCAGGTTAAGAGATTAGCTAGATTGATGAAACCAAAGACTGCAGGTCTTTTAAAGGAAATCTTTAAAAGGTAATTGTTTAAAAAACAACCCGCATAGGTGCCAACGATTACCTCGTGTGCATTTATGCGCCGAGGTTTTTCTTATTTAGAAAGGATGCCAAATGGCAACCCCAGAGAAGACAGCTGCTGTGGCAGAGATCGTTGAAGATTTCCGCACCGCAAATGCAACTGTGCTAACTGAGTACCGCGGGCTTTCAGTTGGTTTAATGAAACAACTACGCCGCTCACTTGGTACAAAAAACAAGTACTCCGTAGTTAAAAACACCTTAACCAAACTTGCTGCTAAAGAGGCGGGCGTAGATCTAGATCCAGCATTACTAGCTGGCCCATCTGCTGTGGCATTTATTAAAGGTGATCCAATTGATGCTGCGAAGGCATTACGAGATTTTTCTAAAGAAAATCCATTGCTAGTAATTAAGGGCGGAATCTTCGAAGGTAAGGCAGTTACAACTGCTGAGATTATGCAATTGGCTAATCTTGAATCCCGCGAAGTACTTCTTGCCAAGATTGCTGGCGCTATGAAAGGTTCAATCGCTAAGGCTGCTCGAGTCTTTGATGCACTACGTATCAAGATGGAGGCTGGTGCACCAGCACCAGTTGCTGAAGTAAAAGTAGAGGCACCAGTTGCTGAAGCTGTTACTGAGGCACCAGTTGCAGAAAAGATTGAAGATGTAGTTGCTCAGGAAGCAGCACCAGAAGTTGTCGCCGAAGCAGCACCTGCTGCTGAAAGCACTGAAAACTAAAACCGAACCCCAACCCCCGTACTCATACCTTGAGTTGGAGTCGGGATTAGAAGAAAAGGAAAGAATATGTCAAAGCTAAACACCACAGATCTACTAGGTCAGTTCAAGGATATGTCCTTGGTGGAACTAACAGAGTTTGTTAAAGCATTTGAAACAGAGTTTGATGTAACAGCTGCTGCACCAGTTGCAGTTGCTGCTGCTGGCGGAGCCGCTGGTGGCGCTGCTGCGGATGCTGCACAAGATGAGTTCACAATCATTCTTGAGGATGCAGGTTCACAGAAGATTGCCGTTATTAAAGAGGTTCGTGCCCTTAACTCAAGTCTTGGTCTAAAAGAGGCTAAAGATCTAGTTGATGCTACCCCTGCTACTTTGATGGAGAAGGCAGATAAGGCAACAGCAGATAAGGCAAAGGCTGCATTCGAGGCGGCTGGCGCAAAGGTAACTATTAAGTAAGTACCTAGGCCTAAAAAACCTAAGGATTAGACAGAAGGGGCAGTGGTTAGATACTCTGCCCCTTCACAATTTTAAAAAACCAATAGGTCCAAAGCATATAGCGGCTAAGACCTAGTGGTCTTCGTGTGTTTAATGCAGTTGACAACTGGAGGAAACTTTGGCCGCTTCAAAAATTAAATCTCAAGCTCCACGTCGTGTTTCATTCGCAAAGATTCGTGAACCGCTAGAAGTTCCAAATCTACTCTCCTTACAATTAGAGAGTATTGATTGGTTACTAGGTAACGATTCATGGCGCGCTCGCCTTAATGATGCCGAGAAATCAAATCGTGGCGAAGTACCAAAACAATCTGGACTTGAAGAAATTTTTGAAGAGATCTCACCAATTGAAGATTTTCAAGGATCGATGTCACTTTCATTCCGTGACCATAGATTCGAACCACCTAAGTACACAATCGCAGAGTGCAAAGAGCGCGATATTACTTATGCTGCGCCATTATTTTTAACAGCTGAATTTACCAATAACACAACTGGTGAAATTAAGTCACAAACAGTTTTCATGGGTGATTTCCCATTAATGACTCCTCGCGGAACATTTGTAATTAATGGAACCGAGCGTGTAGTTGTTTCACAGATTGTTCGTTCTCCTGGTGTTTATTTCGAGCGCACAATTGAAAAAACTTCCGATAAGGATATTTTCACTGCCAAAATTATTCCAAGTCGTGGTGCATGGCTTGAGTTTGAAGTTGATAAGAAAGATATGGTCGGAGTTCGTATCGATCGTAAGCGTAAGCAATCAGTAACAATATTTTTAAAAGCTCTTGGTTGGAGCAGTGCTCAAATTCTTGAGCAATTTGGTGAGTTTGAATCAATTAAGCTGACATTAGAGAAAGACAATGTTGAGACACAAGATGAAGCATTACTAGATATTTATCGCAAACTTCGTCCAGGTGAGCCACCAACTAAAGAGGCAGCTCAAAACTTAATTGAAAACCTTTACTTCAATGCAAAGCGATATGACCTAGCAAAGGTTGGTCGTTTTAAAATTAATAAGAAGCTAGGTATGGAGTTAGATCTAAGTCGTGGCTTGCTAACCATTGAAGATATTGTTGGAACAATTCGTTACTTAGTTGCACTACATCGCGGAGATGCGTTGATGGAGTACGGCAAAGAGGTACGTGTTGAGACTGATGATATTGACCATTTTGGAAATCGCAGACTTCGTACCGTTGGTGAGTTAATTCAAAACCAGGTGCGAACCGGACTTTCTCGTATGGAGCGAGTAGTGCGCGAGCGCATGACCACCCAAGATGTTGAAGCAATCACGCCACAAACATTGATCAATATTCGCCCAGTTGTAGCCTCGATCAAAGAGTTCTTTGGTACCTCTCAACTTTCACAATTTATGGATCAAACAAATCCACTTTCAGGTATGACACACAAGCGACGTTTATCAGCGCTTGGGCCTGGTGGTTTATCTAGAGAGCGAGCAGGCTTTGAGGTACGCGATGTTCACCCATCTCACTATGGTCGTATGTGTCCGATTGAAACTCCAGAAGGACCAAACATTGGTTTGATTGGATCCCTGGCAACCTATGCTCGCGTTACCCCATTTGGATTTATCGAAACCCCTTATCGCAAAGTTATTGATGGCAAAGTTTCTGATCGCATCGATTACTTAACAGCTGATGAAGAGGATGAGCATGTAATTGCGCAAGCAAATGCACCATTAACTGATGACAATCACTTTGCAGAGCCTCGGGTATTAGTTCGTCGTCGTGGCGGTGAGGTTGAAAATATTCAATCATCTGAGGTTGATTACATGGATGTATCTCCGCGCCAGATGGTTTCAGTTGCAACCGCAATGATTCCATTCTTAGAGCATGATGATGCTAACCGTGCGCTGATGGGTGCAAACATGATGCGCCAAGCAGTGCCACTTGTTAGAGCTGAAGCACCATTAGTTGGTACCGGTATGGAGTACCGCGCTGCAGTTGATGCTGGAGATGTACTACTTGCTCGTAAATCTGGCGTTGTAACTGAAGTTTCTTCAGACCAAGTTACGGTTAAAAATGATGATGGCTCAACTGATATTTACTTTGTTGAGAAGTTTGTTAGATCAAACCAAGGAACTAGCCGCAATCAAAAGGTTGTAGTTTCAGTAGGCGAGAAGATTGAGGCCGGTGCAGTTGTGGCAGATGGTGCCAGCACCGAAATGGGCGAAATGGCATTGGGTAAGAATTTACTCGTGGCATTTATGTCTTGGGAAGGCCATAACTATGAAGATGCGATTATTTTGTCGCAGCGATTAGTACAAGATGATGTATTAACTTCTATTCATATTGAAGAGTATG
>LIBD01000046.1 GCA_001437855.1 Actinobacteria bacterium BACL4 MAG-120820-bin23
CTGTTACTGGTAAGACCATGGCAGAAAACTTAAGAGATATAACGCCACCAGATCCAGATGGTGAAATTCTAAAGGCGGTAAAAAATCCAATGTCACTAGGTGGTGGAATTACTATTTTAAATGGTTCACTCTCACCTGAAGGCTCTGTTTGTAAGACAGCTGGAATTGGTGTGGATGTATTTGAAGGACCAGCAAAAGTATTTGAACGTGAACAACAAGCCATGGATGCATTAGAGAATGGCTCAATTGTGGCCGGTGATGTTGTTGTAATTAGATATGAAGGACCAAAAGGTGGTCCTGGTATGCGTGAGATGTTAATGATTACTGGTGCGATTAAGGGTGCCGGTCTTGGAAAATCAGTTTTATTGTTAACTGATGGCAGATTCTCTGGCGGTACCACTGGATTATGTGTTGGCCATGTTGCACCAGAAGCGGTTGATGCTGGTCCAATTGCATTTGTTAAGAATGGTGATCGCATCAGAATTGATACTAAAAATCGAACATTAGATTTACTAGTAGATCAAAATGAGATGACAGAGCGACGAAAAAATTTCAAACCACTACCTCATAAGTATCGACGTGGTGTTTTGGCTAAGTATTCAAAACTAGTAGGTAGCGCGGCAAAGGGTGCAGTCTGCGATTAAAAGTATTTTTCTTATCTGGCTACGCTCAAATAATGAGATCACCATCTCAGGGGTTGACTAGATGAGAGTGCACCTGAGAAACTAATCCCATGAAGAAATCATCGCTAATCTCACAAATCGTGATCACATCTGTGGTCGTGGTGATTATCGAGCGTGCGCACTAACCAGCAAAGTTAGTTCGCACCCCTCAGATAAAACTGGGGGGTTTTGTTTTAGATAAGTACTAGTTGAAAGAAAGGAAGATATGGGCAAGATGAATGGTGCGCAGAGTTTAGTAAACGCACTTGAAGCTGCTGGGGTTGATGTCATGTTTGGCATACCAGGTGGCGCCATTCTTCCTGCTTATGATCCAATCTTTGATTCAAAAATCAGACACATATTAGTAAGACATGAACAAGGCGCAGGACATGCAGCCACTGGTTACGCCCAAGCAACTGGTCGCGTCGGAGTTTGTATTGCTACCTCTGGTCCTGGTGCGACAAATTTAGTAACACCTTTAGCTGATGCGCAGATGGATTCTGTACCAATAGTTGCAATTACCGGTCAAGTACCAGCACCAGCAATTGGAACCGATGCATTTCAAGAGGCAGATATACGTGGTGTAACAATGCCAGTTACAAAACATAATTATTTAATTACCGATCCAGCAGATATCCCACGGGCAATTGCAGAGGCTTTTCATATTGCAAGTACTGGCCGGCCTGGAGCGGTATTAGTTGATATTGCAAAGGATGCATTACAAAAAGAAACTACTTTTAATTATCCTAAAAATATCTCACTAGCTGGCTATAACCCAGTTCTTGTACCTAAACAAGAATCAATAAATGATGCAGCCGCCTTGATTGCGCAATCTAAGAAACCAGTTTTATATGTTGGTGGTGGTGTAATAAAAGCAAATGCCGCAAAAGAGTTGATGCAATTAGCTGAAATTACTGGTGCACCGGTGGTGACCACACTTATGGCCAGGGGAGCATTCCCAGATTCACATAAGCAACACCTTGGTATGCCTGGTATGCATGGCACAGTTGCAGCGGTTACAGCTCTGCAAAAAGCTGATTTACTAATCACACTCGGTGCAAGATTTGATGATCGAGTTACTGGCAAACTCTCTACCTTTGCTCCAAATGCAAAAATTATTCATGCTGATATTGATCCCGCTGAAATTGGTAAGAACCGTCATGCCGATGTGGCATTAATTGGAGATTTAAAAAATATATTACAAGCACTGGCACCAGCAACTAAGAGTGCATTGGCAAAATCTCAGCCAGATTTAACACCATGGCTAAATGAAACTTATGGTTGGCGAAGTAAGTTCCCATTAGGTTATGACAAACCAAGTGATGGATCAGTTTCGCCACAATATGTAATTGAACGAATTGGAAAAATTTCTGGTCCAGACACCATATTTACTGCCGGTGTTGGTCAACATCAAATGTGGGCATCACAATTTATTGGGTATGAAAAACCTCGGACCTGGCTTAACTCTGGTGGCTTAGGAACTATGGGTTATGCCGTACCAGCAGCTATGGGGGCAAAGGTTGGCGCTCCTGACACTACGGTTTGGGCAATTGATGGCGATGGCTGTTTTCAGATGACCAACCAAGAGTTAGTAACTTGTGCCTTAAATAATATTCCAATCAAAGTTGCAGTTATAAATAATGAATCACTTGGCATGGTTCGCCAATGGCAAACTCTGTTTTATAACCAGCGCTACTCCAATACAGATCTACATTCAAAACGAATTCCAGATTTTAAATTACTGGCCGAGGCAATGGGTTGTGTTGGCTTAAGGTGTGAGCGCCCTGAGGATGTAGATAAAACTATTGAAGCTGCGATGGCGATTAATGATCGACCAGTAGTTGTTGATTTTAACGTTCACCGAGATGCCATGGTTTGGCCAATGGTGGCAGCTGGAACTTCAAATGATGACATCACAGTTGCCAGATCAATGGCGCCAGTATGGGATTCACAGGAGTTGTAATGGCTATTCATACATTAGCGGTCTTAGTTGAGAACTCACCTGGCGTACTAGCTCGAGTGGCATCACTATTTTCTCGTCGAGGTTACAACATTGATTCACTAGCGGTTGGGCCAACTGAGAATCCAAAGGTTTCTCGAATGACTATTGTTCTAAATTTAGAGGGCCATGCCCTAGATCAGGTCAGTGCCCAATTATTCAAATTAGTAAATGTCATTGGCATTTCTGAGATGAAAGATGTTGATTCATTAAAGCGTGAAATTCTCTTGGTAAAGGTGGCGAATAAAGCTGCAACCAAAGAGATTGCAAAAAAACATAATGTATCTATCGCAGATGAAACTGACTCAACGATTTCTATCGAGGCGGTTGGCTCTTCTACTGCAATCGAGGCTTTACTTACTGAGTTAAAGCCACATGGAATTCGTGAGCTAGTTCAATCCGGCTTGGTCGCAATCGAACGGGGTGCTAATACATTGGCAGACCGAACTCTAAGCACCATGGGAACAGCTAACGAGTCAGAATCAAATAGTTCCACAGCTGATTACCAAAATTAACCAACAATAACTACTAACAAGGAGAACCAAAGTGGCAACGATGTATCACGATGAAGATGCAGATCTAGCAATTATTCAATCAAAAAAGGTTGCAGTAATTGGTTATGGATCCCAAGGACATGCACATGCACTATCACTTCGCGATAGTGGAGTAGATGTAGTTGTTGGCTTAGCTGAGGGCTCAAAATCTCGAGCAAAGGCAGAAGCTGAAGGACTTAAGGTTGCAACAGTTGCTGATGCTGTAAAAGGTGCGGATGTAGTTATGTTGCTTGCTCCTGACCATGTACAACGCCATATTTACAATGATTCAATTGCACCAAATATTAAATCTGGCGCAGCATTATTCTTTGGTCATGGCTTTAATATTCGTTTTGGCTATATCAAGCCACCAACAAATGTTGATGTTTGCATGGTTGCTCCTAAAGGGCCTGGACACTTAGTTCGTCGAGAGTACTCAGCAGGACGTGGCGTGCCAGTTATTGTTGCAGTAGAACAAGATTCAACTGGAAATGCTTGGCCATTAACTCTTTCTTATGCCAAAGCAATTGGTGGCTTAAGAGCTGGTGGAATTTTGACTACCTTTACCGAAGAGTGTGAGACTGATTTGTTTGGTGAGCAAGCTGTTCTTTGTGGCGGCGCTTCTCAACTAGTTATGTATGGTTTTGAAACCTTAATTGAGGCCGGATATCAACCAGAGGTTGCTTATTTTGAGTGTCTACATGAGTTGAAGTTAATTGTTGACCTGATGTATGAGGGTGGAATCGCTAAACAACGTTGGTCAGTTTCAGACACAGCTGAGTATGGAGATTACATCTCTGGACCAAGAGTTATTGATCCAAGCGTTAAAGAGAACATGAAAGCAGTTCTAGCTGATGTTCAATCAGGAGCTTTTGCCAAACGCTTTATCGATGATCAAGATGCCGGTGCACCAGAATTTAAGTCTTTGCGTACTAAAGGTGAATCTCATCCAATCGAAGCTGTTGGTAGAGATCTAAGAAAGATGATGTCATGGGTTAAAGCTGCAAATAAAGATGATTACAAAGAGGGAAATGCAGCGCGTGGCTAAACCTGTTGTCCTAATTGCTGAAGAGTTAAGTCCGGCCACATTAGAGGCTCTTGGACCAGACTTTGAGGTGCGCAATTGCAATGGCGCTGATCGTGCAGAACTACTTTCTGCATTGTCTAAAGGAGTAGATGCGGTTTTAATTCGATCTGCAACAAAGATGGATGCCGAAGCTATTTCAGTTGCAAAGGGTTTAAAGGTTATTGCACGAGCTGGTGTTGGATTAGATAATGTTGAAATTCCAGCCGCAACCGCAGCTGGTGTAATGGTTGTAAACGCGCCAACCTCAAATATAGTTTCAGCAGCAGAGCTTGCAATTGGATTATTGCTGGCTTGTGCCCGATCAATTTCACCAGCACATGCAGCCCTTAGAAATGGAAAGTGGGCCAGGTCTAAATACACTGGAGCTGAGTTATTTGAGAAAACTTTAGGAATTGTTGGTTTTGGTCGTATTGGCCAATTAGTTGCATCTCGCATGCAAGCTTTTGGAATGAAAGTAGTTGCATATGATCCTTATATGCAACCTGCCAGGGCTGCTCAGTTAGATGTTGCGTTAGTTGAATTAGATGAGCTACTAAAAGTGAGTGATTTTATTTCAATTCACCTACCAAAGACTAAAGAGACGGCAAATTTAATTGGCACTGAAGCATTAAAAAAAGTTAAACCTTCAGTGAGAATAATTAATGCAGCTAGAGGTGGTGTACTTGATGAGGCTGCTCTTTATGAAGCATTAAAAAATGGAAAGGTCGCCGGAGCTGGACTTGATGTTTTTGCTACTGAACCATGTACTGATTCACCATTATTTACCTTAGATAATGTAGTTGCCACACCTCACCTAGGTGCTTCAACAGATGAAGCTCAAGAGCGAGCTGGAATAGCTGTGGCAGTCTCTGTGCGCAAAGCATTATCAGGTGAGCTAGTTCCTGATGCCGTAAATGTTAAGGGTGGCGCAATAGATGAAGCAGTTAGACCTGCACTACCGCTTGTTGAAAAATTAGCTCAAGTTGCAATTGCTCTAGCCACAGATGTAGTTGCCACAATTGATGTAGAAGTTCGTGGCGAAATTTCCGCTCTTGATGTATCAGTGCTTGCTACCAGTGCGTTAAAGGGAGCGTTAATTGGTATGGGTGCTGAGGATGTTACTTATGTAAATGCACCTGCATTAGCAAGTGAACGTGCATTAACTTCAAATATTTCAACCAATGCTGAAAGTCCAGATCATCGAAATTTAGTCTCTGTCCGAGCAGCGTGCGCAGATGGAAGCAAAGTATTAGTAAGTGGAACTTTGATGGGAATTAAACAAATTCAAAAAATCGTTGCGATCGATGCATTAGATCTAGATTTAAAGCCAACTAGCAATCTTTTATTCCTTCGATATAGCGATCAACCTGGTGTAGTTGGAGTAGTTGGTAACGCCCTTGGTAAGTTGAAAATTAATATTGCCGATATGCAGGTAGGACGTACTGAAGTTGGTGGCCAAGCATTAATGGCGCTTACTGTCGATTCTGTTATCCCAAATGATTTGCTTCAGATAATCACCAAAGAGACAGGTGCGTCTTTGGTTAGATTTGTGAATTTGGTGAATGAATGAAAAATTTCAATTTAGCAGTTATCGCAGGTGATGGAATTGGACCAGAGGTTGTAACTGAGGGTCTAAGAGTTTTGGATACTGTTGCCAAAAAATATGACTTGAATTTCAGTAAAACTAATTATGAGTTGGGTGCTGCCTATTGGCATAAGACCGGTGAAACTTTGCCAGATTCAGTTATGGCTGAATTGGCTAAGGCTGATGTAATTTTATTAGGAGCAGTTGGGGACCCATCAGTGCCTAGTGGAGTTTTAGAGCGTGGGTTATTACTTAAATTAAGATTTGCATTTGAACATTACATTAACTTAAGACCAGCAAAGTTATTTCCTGGCGTTACCTCACCAATTACAAATAACAAGGGTATAGATTTTGTTGTTGTTCGAGAGGGAACCGAAGGACTTTATGTTGGGGCTGGTTCTATCAAGGATGAGGGAACAAATAAGGAGCTGGCTATTGAAGAGTCAATCAATACTTATAAAGGTGTTGAGCGAGTAATCCGAGATGCATTTAATCGCGCTCAAAGCAGACCACGTAAAAAATTAACTTTGGTACATAAGAACAATGTATTAACCAGAGCTGGTGGGCTTTGGAGTCGAGTCTTTAAAGAGGTCGCAAAAGATTTCACTGATGTTACAACAGATTACCTACATGTTGATGCCGCCTCTATGTTTTTTGTTACAAACCCAGAAAGATTTGATGTAGTAGTTACCGATAATCTATTTGGTGACATTATTACCGATATCGCTGCTGCAATTTGCGGTGGAATCGGATTGGCAGCAAGTGGAAATATCAATCCAACCGGAGAATTTCCGTCAATGTTTGAACCAGTACACGGTTCTGCCCCAGATATTGCTGGTAAAAATCAGGCAGATCCAACTGCCACAGTATTATCAGTTGCCATGATGCTAAATCACTTAGGACAAACTCAAGCAGCTAAAGATGTAGAAAATGCTGTTGCTCAAGATTTGTTAAATCGTGGCGATAAGAAGCGCAGCACAACTGAGATTGGTGATGCTTTGGTTAGAGGTGTGGCATGAAGGTAATTTCTAATCCAAATAAGAATCCAGTATCTGATAGTGATCGTAATCAGAAGGTAGCAGAACCAGGATTTGGTAAGTACTACACCGACAATATGGTGATTGCACA
>LIBD01000047.1 GCA_001437855.1 Actinobacteria bacterium BACL4 MAG-120820-bin23
TAGCTATTTCTAAAGTTGAAACTAAAAATGCCTTATTTTTAGCACAAGGCCACTTTAATATTGCACGATTTCAGGATGACTCAGGATTAAACAAAGTTGTTCAAGATTTCATCACATCAAGTCGGGAAGATGGATCCTTATCAGGCAGAGAAACTGTTATCTTGCCGATCAATAACTTTAATAATAGAAATATTTATCAAACTGTTCCAACACTTTTAGTCCTGGACTCTATCCCTGAAGATTTTCGAGAGAAAGTTAGAGAAAGTGAAGAGGTATTAGATAAGCGAATTACTATCAGATACTCTGATGGCAATGAGCATCCAGGTTTTTTAATTGGCGGAAAACTTAATATTCCTAGAACTGGTGTTTATGAAATCTATTACTTATTTAAGCTAGATGCCCAGTTTGCAAGTATTACTTATATTACCTGGATACTAATTGTTACAGGGTTACTACTTGTATTACTAATTGGACTAAGTACTCAATTTGTTTTGCGACAGGTAGTTTCACCAGTTAAGGAGGCGGCTGCTGTTGCCGAAAAATTTACAAGCGGAGATTTATCCAGTCGTATGGCTGTCTCTAGCCAAGATGAGTTAGCCAGCTTAGGTAACTCCTTTAATGAAATGGCAGTATCAATCCAACAGCAAATTTATCGACTAGAAAATTTGTCAAGACTTCAACAAAGATTCGTTTCCGATGTTTCCCATGAACTTCGTACACCACTGACAACTATCAGAATGGCTGCAGAGGTAATTTTTCAGCAGAAAAGCGAGTTTGATCCAAGCATTGCCAGGAGTAGTGAATTATTGATCAATCAGATCGACAGGTTTGAGTTATTGCTATCTGACTTACTTGAAGTAAGCAGGTTTGACGCTGAGGCTGCAGCACTTGGCGTTGAAAGTTTTGACGTGTGTAGCATGGTTCGCAAGACCGTAGATTATTTACATCCAAGTAAATCTCCTCTATTTGAGATAACTATTTCGAAAGAGCCAATATTTATCGAGGCAGATCCAAGGCGGATTGAAAGAATTCTAAGAAATCTAATTGCCAATGCATTTGAACATAGTGAGGGAAAAACTGTAAAAGTTTTAGTAACAGAAAGTGAAAATGAAGTTGCTATAGGCGTTCGTGATTTCGGTTTGGGTTTTAATAAAGAAGATGCATCACGACTTTTTGATAGATTCTGGCGCGCAGACCCAGCCAGAGCCCGCACAAGTGGTGGTACTGGTTTAGGCCTATCAATTGCTTTAGAAGATGCAAAGCTTCACCAAGGACAATTACTAGCGTGGGGTGAAAAAAATAAAGGTGCTCACTTTGTTTTAACGCTACCGAAGCGACATGGGACCTCAGTCCAATCATTTCCAATTGATCTAAAACCGATAGATAGCCAATCAACACTACAGAATTCTTAAGGTAGCTATAAATGCTATAAAGCGTTTATGAAGAATACTTTTCAAGGCTTTAAGGAGTTGGTTTATCCAAAGTTTTGTATTATCTGCTCTAAAAAAGATTACAGTATTTGTGAAATTTGTCTTAAACCATGGAGTGATAAACCTAAAATATCAAATATAGGTGATAACTATTTGTATTATGTATCTGAATATAACTTAGATACATCAAGAGTAATTCTATTAGCAAAGGAAAATGGCAACACTACTGCCATTGATGTGATTTCTAGCGCTTTAGTTGAATCTATAAAATTACTTATAAACAACCAAAGGGTAGAAGTGCCACTAAATATTGTGACAATCCCCTCTACTTCAAGTGCTATTCGAAAAAGAGGAAGAGACCATATAAGTGAGTTATGTGAAAATGTAATTAAAAAATTAAAAAATATTTCAATTACAGCTACAAGCGCTCCATTGCTGAGAGTATCTAAAAGAGTAAAAGATCAATCTAGATTGAATAGGAATCAAAGGTTAGATAACTTAGAGAATGCATATAGTTTGCAGGGGCTGGTACCAAGTGGCGGTGAATTCATTTTATTTGATGATTTAGTGACCACTGGGAGCTCTATTTTGGAGGGGCTCAGAGCCCTGTCTGATGCCAAAATCACGGCTATTGGCGCGGTTACAGCGTGTGCGACAGGCCGTAATTCTCTAATACGATAAGCCACTGAATATTGATATAAATCATAGATATAACCGTTGGGGGATGTTGTGGGCTTATTAGACAAACTCTTGCGTGCCGGTGAAGGTAGAGCAATCAAAGAACTAGAGAAAATAGCTCAAAAAGTTAATAAGTTTGAATCCGAGACCTCAATTTTAGATGATAATTCTTTACAGAATAAAACTACAGAATTTAAAGAGAGAATTAGTAAAGGCGAAACGTTAGATTCTTTATTGCCAGAGGCGTTTGCTGTAGTTAGAGAAGCAGCAAAAAGAACTTTAGGTCAACGACACTACGATGTTCAATTAATGGGTGGCGCTGCTCTTCATAAAGGAAACATCGCTGAAATGAAAACTGGTGAAGGAAAAACTTTAGTCTCAACATTACCAGCTTACTTAAATGCATTATCAGGTAAAGGCGTGCATGTTGTTACAGTAAATGACTATCTGGCCGAGCGAGATAGTGAATGGATGGGTAGAGTCCATCGCTTTTTAGGTTTAAAAGTTGGTGTAATTCTTTCCAATATGTCACCAACAGAGCGACGTGAAGCCTACGCAGCTGATATCACCTATGGAACAAATAACGAATTTGGTTTCGATTACCTACGGGATAATATGGCCTGGACTCTTACAGACTGCGTTCAGCGTGGTCATAATTTTGCAATAGTAGATGAAGTAGATTCAATTTTAATTGATGAAGCTAGAACCCCATTAATTATTTCTGGGCCAGCCGATAAGGCAACAAAGTGGTATGTTGAATTTGCCAATATTGTTAATAAACTCAGTAAAGATACTCACTATGAGATAGATGTTAAAAAACGCACCGTTGGTATTTTGGAAGCTGGAGTTACTATAGTTGAAAGCACACTTGGAATTGATAATTTATATGAGGCGGTAAATACGCCAATGATTGGATATTTAAACAACGCAATTAAAGCAAAAGAGCTTTTTAAGCGGGATAAAGACTATGTAGTTATGAATGGCGAGTTACTGATTGTTGATGAACATACTGGACGTATGCTCTCTGGTCGCAGATATAGTGAAGGTTTACACCAAGCCCTAGAAGCAAAAGAGAGAATAGAAATTCAGGATGAAAATCAGACCCTAGCCACAATCACACTTCAAAATTACTTTAGGCTATATGAAAAGCTCAGCGGTATGACTGGTACAGCAATGACAGAAGCCTCTGAATTTATGCAAATTTATAAACTTGGCGTTATCCCTATTCCAACAAATATGAATATGAAACGAATTGATCAGTCTGACTTAATCTACAAGTCAGAAGTTGGGAAATTCACGGCTGTTGTTGAAGATATCGTTAATCGAAATAAAAAAGGGCAACCAGTTTTAGTTGGAACTGTGAGCGTTGAAAAATCTGAAGAATTATCAGCCATGCTGAAACGAAGAGGTGTGCCACACGAAGTACTAAATGCAAAACAGCATGAACGAGAAGCTGCGATTATTGCTCGAGCAGGAACAATCGGTGCAGTTACCGTGGCAACAAATATGGCAGGTCGTGGAACAGACATAATGCTTGGTGGTAACCCAGAATTTATGGCAGATTTTGAACTACAGCGTAAAGGTCTAAATCCATCTGAAACACCACAAGAGTATGAAAAGTCTTGGCCAGATGAAATTTCACGACAGAAAGCTGCCGTAGAAAAAGAGCATGAAACCGTTGTCTCTCTTGGTGGGTTATATGTACTTGGCACAGAGCGACATGAATCCCGAAGAATTGATAACCAATTACGTGGTCGATCTGGCCGACAAGGTGATCCCGGAGAGTCCAGATTTTATTTATCACTTCAAGATGAATTAATGAAGCGATTTAATTCTGGGTTAGTTGAACGATTTTTAGGTGCCGCTGGTATGCCAGAAGATGCCCCGCTTGAGTCCAAGATCGTAAGTAATGCAATTAAGTCAGCCCAGACGCAAGTAGAGTCATTAAATTTTGAAATGCGTAAGAATGTTTTGAAGTATGACGATGTAATGAATAAACAACGAAGTGTTGTGTATTCGGAGCGACGTGAAGTATTAGAGGGTGCTGATATTAAGGATTTAACCAAAAATTTCTTAGAAGAAACTATTACTGCCTATGTTAATTCGGCTACCAGTGATGGTGTGGCAGAGAATTGGGATTTGAATACACTTTGGCTTGCGTTAAGAGCTTTATTCCCGATTTCTTTTTCAGCACAAGATCTTATTAATGAAGTTGGTGAAGTGGGTGCATTAGATTCAGAGTTTGTGCTTGATCGGGTCCTTGTCGATGCACGTAGCGCTTATGAAAAACGTGAGTCTGAGCTCAGTGCACCAATCATGCGAGAGTTAGAGCGAAAAATTTTACTTTCCGTTTTAGATAAAAAATGGCGTGAGCATCTATATGAGATGGATTATTTACAAGAAGGAATTGGCTTACGAGCTATGGCGCAACGTGATCCTTTGGTTGAGTATCAGCGAGAAGGGTATGATCTTTTCTCTGCCATGATGGATGCAGTCAAAGAGCAATTGGTTGGCCATTTATTTAGTGCCGAGGTTCAGGTTGAGGGAGATCAAGTAGGAGCGAAGGGCTTAACACCTACTCCTGCCCCAGTTTCTCAACTCCAATACTCAGCGGCGGAGATTGAAACTACATCCAGTGGAGGAACATCTCGCAATGCCCCTTGCCCATGTGGATCTGGTAAAAAATATAAAAGATGTCACGGTCAAAATTAGCCGTTCACAGTCTTTAATCTGAGATTTATCTTTTAATTCTCGCGTAACTTATCAATAAAAAAAGCTCTACCATTAGTCCATGGCAACCCTTAGTGAGTTAGTTACTGCTAACTCGACACTGAAAGAGCATGAAGTTGAACACCTAGCTGAGCTGGTTGCAGAGTGGCGATTACTTGCCGATCTTTCCTTTGCAGATTTAGTGTTGTGGCTTCCAATTAGAAAAGATGAAAAGTCTTGGCCACAAGGTTATGTTGCTATAGCTCAGATTAGACCAACCACAGCAGCAACAGTTTTTGGAGATGATTTAATTGGATCAAAAATTAATTGGGGTCAGCGTCTATTAATGGATCAGGCGTTATCTGAGGGTGAAATTGTTAAGGATACGCAACCAGAATTAGTTGGCGAAATTATGATCAAAGAAGAGACAGTCCCCGTAATTTTAAATAATAAAACTTTAGCTATTATTTCAAGACACAGGAATGCAGATTTAATGAGATCACCCTCGAAGCTAGAATTAAACTATCGAGAAATAGCTCATTTAATTTTTAAAATGGTTTCAGAAGGAAACTTTCCTATTAGAAACAGTCTTTATAGCTCTGAATCAGCACCAAGAGTGGGGGATGGACTAATTAGATTAGATGTAAACGGCACAGTATTTTTTGCAAGTCCCAATGCTAGATCAGCTCTTAGCCGTGTTGGGTATCAAGATGAATTAGAACAAAAAAATCTTGGCGAGGTTTTCTCATCACTAGATAAAGATGGTACGCAACCAGTAGATGAGTCTTGGAAGACGCTATTAAGTGGAAAATTCCTTCGAAGGGTGGAGTATGACAGTGGAAAAGGGGTAATCGATTTATTGGTTATTCCCTTAACTCAAGGAAAGGATCGAATTGGCGCTATTGTCTTAGTGCATAATATTACTGAATTAAGAAATCGGGATAAGGCGCTAATAACTAAAGACGCAACTATTAAAGAAATTCATCATAGAGTAAAGAATAATTTACAGACCGTCTCTGCACTTTTAAGATTACAATCTAGAAGAGTTGAGGATCCCACAGCCAGTGCTGCACTAGCCGAAGCAGTTAGAAGAGTTGCTTCTATCGCTTTAGTTCATGAAACACTATCTAATCAATCCTCAGAGTCAGTTGAATTTGATCAAGTCTTTGATCAAATTATAAATAACGCATTTGAGTTAATTCCAAGAAAAATTGAGTTTAAGAAGGTTGGTGTATTTGGATCATTCGATTCAAAAATTGCAACCGCACTTTCTTTAGTTGTAACGGAATTAATTCACAATGCTATTGAGCATGGACTATCTGAAACGGGGGATTTATTGGTGATCGAAGTGAATAAAGAGAATAATCGCTATACAGTTACTATTTCTGACAATGGTGCTGGCCTACCTGACAATTTTAATCTAGAACAATCATCAAATCTGGGATTGCAAATTGCAAATACTCTGACTAAAAATGAATTAAATGGAAGTATTAACTTATTCAGAAACGGGAATTTGACTAGCGGTCAAATCATATTTTCAGTAAATTAAAAAGTATTTTGGTTCTCAGCCAATCGAGCCCGATTTCTTGCCGCTCTTCGCTTCATTGCTCTTCGTTCATCCTCGGAAAGTCCACCCCAAACTCCAGCATCTTGTCCACTTTCTAGCGCCCAAGTCAAACAAGGATCCTTTACCGAACATCTAGCACAAATTTTTTTAGCCTCTTCAATTTGGGCTAAGGCTGGCCCTGTATTTCCTACCGGGAAGAAAACCTCTGGATCCTCTTCGCGACAAGCAGCTTCATGTCGCCAATCCATACGGCACTCATCTCCTTAGGTAGTTGAATTTTAATTATTGAATATCAATAATTTATATACGTATTCTCTCTTTAATTTAATTAATACACAAGGATATTTGGCTTCAAATTTAAATTATTTTAATAATTTGATGGCGTAAATTGATAAATAAGTGATTTTGGCATCAAGCAAACCTGTGCCTCACCCCTAGAGGTAAGG
>LIBD01000048.1 GCA_001437855.1 Actinobacteria bacterium BACL4 MAG-120820-bin23
TTAATTGACGGTGGATATTTCGCTCAACTACAGCGGCCTTGGGCTACTGACTTACTTGCAGATCAAAAACTTGGTGGATCAATTGGTTGGGCTATGGGCGAGATCCCGATCTTGCTGGCACTTCTTGCCACCTTCATTCAATGGGTAAGAGAGGATAAAAAAGAGGCGAATCGGATTGATCGAGCCGCTGATCGAGCCGCTGCTATGGGTGAAGATGATGAGTTAGCTCAATACAACAAGTACCTATCTGAGTTAAATCAAAGAGATATTAGAGAATAGAATTACCCCATGACCTCTACCTCAGATATGCCTGCTTTATTTGGACAGGAGTATCAAGATTTACGCGAAAGTGTTTCATCACTGGCCGCTAAAAAAATTGCACCATTTGCTCATGATGTTGATGAGAACTCTCGCTATCCGCAAGAAGCAGCCGATGCATTGCAATCTGCTGGATTAGCTGCGGCTCATGTACCAACTGAATTTGGCGGACAAGGAGCAGACGCACTTGCTGCAGTAATAATTATCGAAGAGGTAGCAAGAGTTTGTGGTTCTTCATCCTTAATTCCAGCGGTTAATAAATTAGGTTCAGTGCCATTAATGATTGCTGGAAATAATGAGCAAAAGAAAAAGTATTTAACCCAACTAGCAGCTGGAAAGGGATTTTCCTACTGCCTATCAGAGTCTGAGGCAGGCTCTGATGCCGCTGCTATGAAAACTAAAGCGGTTAAAGATGGGGATAATTGGATTTTATCTGGCAGTAAAAAATGGATTTCAAATGCCGGCGTATCTGAGTTTTATACCGTCCTAGCAAGTACTGATTTAAGTAAGGGCGCCAAAGGGATTACTGCATTTATTGTTGAGAAAAGTGATGCAGGTGTTTCATTTGGTGCACATGAAAAGAAGATGGGATTTAGAGGCTCACCAACTAAAGAAGTTTATTTTGATAATGTAAAACTAAGCGATGATCGAAGGTTAGGTGAGGTTGGTACAGGTTTTTCACTTGCAATGAAAACGTTAGATCACACCAGAATTACCATTGCAGCTCAAGCATTAGGAATTGCCCAAGGCGCATTTGATGTAGCTAAAAAGTATTCTCATGAACGCCAGCAATTTGGTAAACCTATATTTGATTTCCAAGCTATTCAATTTATGTTGGCTGATATGGCTATGCAAATTGAAGCCGCTCGCCAACTTACCTACGCAGCAGCGGTTAAAAGTGAAAGAGGTGAGAGCGACTTAACCTTCTTCTCAGCTGCCAGTAAATGTTTTGCTACCGATGTTGCAATGAAGGTAACTACCGATGCAGTTCAAATACTTGGTGGCTATGGATATGTAAGTGATTATCCAGTTGAACGAATGATGCGAGATGCCAAGCTAACTCAGATATATGAAGGAACAAATCAAATTCAACGAATTGTTATGGCTAGAAATTTAGATAACTTAACAATTTAAAACCGAACCATAATCTCTGGTGTTGCCGCCGCACTAACTTTTTGATCATGTGGCTCAACTGGTAGCGGCTCATTAGTAATCTCACCCTTATGCAGTAATGCAATCTTCCAAGCATCACTTCTAGCTAAAGCTCGGTCGTAGGAGCCACCACCTTGACCTAAGCGATTGCCATCTCGATCTACATGCAGCGCTGGCACAATTATTACCTCAAGCTTTACATCAGAAATAGCAGGGCCAACTGGCTCCCATACTTTGTCATTTAAACTTAGAGATTCTTGTGAGCCATTCCAATTAACCCATTCCAGATCATTATTTGGTAATAATCTTGGTAAAAATACTTTTTTATTTGATTTAATCAAAGCTTGATTTAAATCCTTAGTTTCAGGTTCAAACTCATATGAGATATAGGTCGCAATATTTGTTGCAAGTATCATTTCGGTAGCTGTCAGGATGTGATTCCAACTATCTTCAACAAATCGCTCTTTTCGCTCTTGTCGAAACCTATTACGCAGTTGAGATTTATTTTCCCTAATCACCATGGTGCTTACCTTAATTTATAGCAAGGTCAAAGTAGGGTTTAGGTATGGAAGAAACTCTCTCAGTTGCGCAGATGTATGAACGTCTGCTTGAGCTGGCAACTCCGCTGGCAGCCCTTGATTTACCACTTTTAGATGCGCATGGGGCGACTATGGCAAGTGATCTACTCCTGGATGAAAAAGTTGCGATAAAAAGTGGCACCAAAATTAATTCAACTCAAATAGCACTGGCGGCCTCACTTGGCTTAGATCGCCTTCCATGCCGACCACACCCACGGGTAGTAATTATTAGTGCCGGTGATGATTTAGTAGAGCCAGGTAGCAAGTTAGCTGATGAAGATGATGAGTATGAAAGTAACTCCTGGTTTTTAACCACCTTCATGAAGGAGACTGGCGCGCATGCTTTTCGAGTTCACACAATTCCAGAAACTAGTGAGGAGTTGAAATTAATTGTTGAAGATCAACTTGTAAGAGCAGATTTAATTGTAATAAGTGGTGAATCAGGCGATGAATCCTTTGAGTTAATAAACTCTGTGCTCTCTCAACTTGGCCAGATGACTACGATTATTCCAAATCTTGCAGAGAGTGGAAAACATAACTACGGAGTGATTGGACCAGATAAAACCCCAATCGTTACCCTGCCAGGAGATCCAATTGGAAACTTCTTATCAGCTGAGATATTTATTCGCCCAATGGTCTTAAAGATGTTAGCCATGAGTGAGATAAATAGAGCGACCAAGAAGCTTAAGTTAAATAAAGATATTTATCCTGTACAAGAAAAGGCTAATTATATTCGAGGCAAAATTAATTCAGATGGCAGTGTTGAGCCATTAGAAAATCAGGAGTTAATATCGACACTTTCGCTAGCAGATTGCCTAATAACTTTAGGAGAAAAGGATAAAAAGTTAAGCGCTGGTGATTCGGTAAATGTAATAATGATTAACCAGGGATAGTATTGAAGATACTAATTGATGGTGATTTAACACTTAAGCCAATAAAATTTAGAGATAAACACTTTTGGGATGAAGTTAGAGCAGTAAATAGAGATTGGCTTTCACCATGGGAGGCAACTAGGCCAAATGTAGATAACAAGTCGTCACTGCCTTCTTACTACGGCATGGTGATGCAATTAAATAGAGAGATGCGAGCCCTCAGATCAATCTCGCTTGGCATCTGGCTTAATAACGGCAGAAATAAAACTTTAATTGGCCAAATTACTTTAGGTGGAATAATTTTTGGTGCAATGCGCGGAGCGCATATTGGTTATTGGATTGATCAACGGTATTCAAATCGGGGATACACAACTAGAGCAGTTAAATTATTAACTAAGTTTGGATTTGAAGATTTAAAGCTACATCGAATTGAGATTAATTTACGACCAGAGAATGAGGCATCAAAAAAGGTTGCATTAAAAGCTGGTTTTATTCTGGAAGGATCACGTAGTAAATATCTACACATCGCTGGGGATTGGCGAGATCACATAACTTTTGTTAGGGAGAACCCAGAAGTAAAATAAAATTAAATTAGGACATACCCTATTAATTACCCCAAAATCCTCAACCTGACATTTATTGTTATGCTTTATGAGTTCAGGTTTTATCTATTTAATCATCGTTGGCATGTGGGCTGCCTATTTCCTACCCCAATGGATTAGTAGACATGAAGAGAGCTCTGGAAAAGCAATTGAACGATATAAAAATGCAATGCAGGTTGTGGCGGATAATAATAAAAATATAAAGTATGAAATAAATATTGCAGAGAAAAATAAAATATTCCTTCGCCGCAGATTAATTTTTACTTCTCTATTTTCAATTTATTCAATCTCAAACGTTTTTGTATTTGTTGGCTTTCTAGCATTGAGTACAACTTTAATTCCACTAACAGCATTACTTATTTACTTTGTAAATGTTAGAAAACAAGTTGTCGCATCCCAACTTCGAGCGCGCAGATTAGCCGCTCTTGAAAAGATTACAAATAGAAAAATTCCAACTGAATTAATTACCCAAGAAGTCACCGAAGGTAAATCCAATGATCATTGGATTCCATTTTCTGAGCGCCCGGAGATTACTGGCGTAATTGTTGTGCCAAAAGAACGAAAAGGTTGGCAGCCAACAACTGTGCCAAAGCCGGTTTACACAACAGCACCAAAAGCTATTCCAAGTAGGCGTACCATAGATTTAACTACACCAGGCCAATGGAGTGCTGAACAAGAAAGAGTTAAAGCATTATCTGGTCGAGATGATGACTTATTTGATCAATCGCAAATTACTGAATTAGATGAGGAGAGAGCGGTAAACGAGTAGCTTAAATCCAACTCTCTAGCCACATTCTATTTAACCACTCTGAGTAGGGAATAAGGGATGCTAATTCCTAGGTAAATCGGTAAAAAATAAAGAAAATTTATTGCTACAAGTGCTACATATATCTTTATATACTTCTTATTTTTTTCTGATTCAAGTAATAGATTAAAACAATAGATAATAGCCAGAATTAGAAATGGCAGAGTACTAATTGCGTAGAAATAAAAAGTAGTCCGTTCTTGAATTAAAAACCAAGGCAGATAGGTGGCCGCAAAGCCAAGTAAAATAATGGCCGCCTTTCGATCTTTATTAGAAATAAAAAATCCAATAGTTATTGCTACAGCAAATACTGCACTCCACCATAAAAATGGTGTTCCCATCGCTAATATCTCTTGCGCACACTTTGTTTGCCCACAATTTGCAGCGTCCTCATAAAAAAATGAGGTAGGCCTACCTAAAATTAGCCAACTCCATGGGTTAGCTTGATAGGAGTGCTGCTCAACTAGATCTTGGTGGAAACTTAAAATTTGCATGTGATAACTCCAAAGGGAGGAGAGTAGATTTGCTTCTGAGTTTCTACCCCAGCCTTTATCACTAAAAATCCAGCCACTCCACGAGATCAGATACACACCCACCGGCAGCAGAATTAGTTGCGCAATTGGCTTTAAAAGATTTTTTAAATTAGCTCTATTTTCAATCACTACAAAGAGCAGAAAAACTGGAATCAGAAATCCACCACTCCATTTAGTAGCCAGAGCCAAGCCCAACGCAATACCAACCGCTAAGTAATTGTTTAATAAGAGGAAGTAAAAAGCTAATAAGATAAATACCATTAAAAATATATCCAATAATGCAATTCGTGACATCACTAGATTAAGTCCATCTAGGGCAAAAAGCAGCGCCGCGGTAATACTTAAAAACTCTGAAGCGAATAATTTTTTAACAATTAAGTAGATTAATAGAACAGCTAAGCTGCCAAAGATGGCGGCAGAAAATCTCCAACCAAACTCA
This sequence comes from Actinobacteria bacterium BACL4 MAG-120820-bin23, assembly GCA_001437855.1. Classification (GTDB taxonomy): domain Bacteria; phylum Actinomycetota; class Actinomycetes; order Nanopelagicales; family Nanopelagicaceae; genus Nanopelagicus. The sequence continues at coordinate 5,300 of LIBD01000048.1, forward strand.
TTATTACCAAAGATTCTTATCCCAATACCAATTAACCACTTACCAAGTGGTGGATGGACTACAAATTCAGATTCTCCTTGATCATTTAACTCAACACCTGCGGTAATTAACGAGGCAGCATTTTTTGCATAGTAAACCTCATCAAAAATATAGCCACTAGGAAGATTTAGCCGCCAAAGTCGAAGCGCTAGTGCAAAGGTTAAAATCGCCGCAATCGGCCCAAACTGAAGTAGTCGCTCAACTCTCATGGGATCAGCCTAAGACAGAAGTGAGAGCAGACCGGAAGATAACCTGAGAGAATTGGCGAATGTTAATTTTGGCCTGCCTACCTATTGGTGATGTGCGCGATGCATCAGCTCATTTAATTGAGTCAATTGTGCAAGCAAAATATATTGCCGCCGAAGACTCAAGAAAATTTGCCAGATTATGTTCAGATTTAGATATTAAACACAATGCCAAAGTAATCTCTTTTTTTGAAGGTAATGAGAGTGAACGAATTGAGGAATTAACTGCGATTTTAAATTCTAATAAAGATATTTTAGTAGTAACCGATGCCGGTGCTCCTGGAATTTCCGATCCTGGCTATCGCTTAATTAGAGCAGCACTTGCCTTAAATATTCAAATTAAAGTTCTGCCTGGGCCGAGTGCGGTAACTACTGCGCTTTTATTATCTGGATTACCAACTGATCGATTTTGCTTTGAGGGTTTTCCACCTCGCACAAAAGCAGCTAGAGAAAAATGGTTTAAGGATTTAGCACAAGAGCAGCGGACTATTATCTTCTTTGAAGCTCCACATCGAATTGTTGAATCCTTAATTGATGCACAAACAGCATTTGGCGCAAATCGAAGTGGTGTTATTTGCCGAGAGATGAGCAAACATTACGAAGAGGTAATTCGTGGCAGTATTGCTGAGCTAATTACTTGGGCAGAATCTAAAGATATTTTAGGTGAGATAACTATGGTGGTGGAGGGCTTTGATCCAGGTACTCAACAGTTTTCGCAGGAAGAGTTAGTTAGATTAGTAATTGAACAGGAAAACGCTGGTGAAAGCCGCAAAGAGGCGATTGCTCAAGTTGCAAAGCAAAACGGCGTAGCAAAACGAGTAGTTTTTGATGCAATGGTGGCATATAAGAGTGGCGATAAGATCTGATCATGGCTGGCAAATCTTTTTATCTAACTACTCCTATTTATTATGTAAATGATGCACCCCATATCGGCCATGCCTATACAACGGTAGCTGGTGATGTATTAACCAGGTGGCATCGGCAAAAAGGTGAGTCAGTTTGGTTTTTAACTGGCACCGATGAACATGGTCAAAAGGTTTTAAACACCGCCCAAAGTAATAACACAGTGCCACAAGATTGGTGTGACAAGTTAGTTGAATCAGCCTGGAAGCCAGTTTGGCAAGATTTAAATATTGCCCATGATGATTTTATAAGAACTACTGAAGAGCGACATACGCAGCGGGTACAGAGATTTTTACAAGGATTAAAAGATGCCGGTCATATTTATGCTG
>LIBD01000049.1 GCA_001437855.1 Actinobacteria bacterium BACL4 MAG-120820-bin23
TTGCTGCTGAATTATCCCCTAAGTTTTTTCCTTTACTTATGACCGCTGCCGGAACTGTTACGCCGGCAAAAGTTGTTGTACTTGGTGCAGGTGTTGCTGGTTTACAAGCAATCGCAACAGCAAAACGATTAGGAGCTGTAGTTTCGGCATATGATGTTCGGCCATCGTCAGCTGATGAGGTTAAATCTATGGGAGCAAAATTTATTTCATTAGAGCTTGAGGCACTAGAAGGTGCTGGTGGTTATGCAAGAGAAATGACTGAAGAACGTGCAAATAAGCAACGTGAATTACTCACGCCATATATCGCTGCGGCAGATGTATTAATTACTACAGCTGCTGTACCTGGTCGAACTGCCCCTCGATTAGTTACTGCTGCCATGGTTTCACACATGGCTCCAGGATCAGTTGTAGTTGATTTAGCTGCTGAAAGTGGTGGAAATGTTGAAGGTTCAGTTTCTGGTGAATTGGTAACTACAAAAGAGGGCGTAAGAATTTGGGGTGCAAAAGATGTTCCTAGCCAATTGGCATTTCATGCTTCGATGCTATTTTCAAGAAATGTTGTAAACCTGCTTTTATTAATGAATAAAAGCGTTGATGGAAAATCAACTGGACAGATAGAGCCTGATTTCTCTGATGAAATTATTGATTCTGCAGCACTGACTCATAATGGAATTAGAAGAGAGAAGAGTAAATAATGGTGAATGAATTAATGAGTAATGAAATAGCCTTGCTCGCAATTTTCTTACTCTCTATATTCGTAGGTTTCGAAGTTGTTTCTAAAGTTTCTACAACCTTGCACACACCACTCATGAGTGGAGCAAACGCAATTCATGGTGTGATTCTGGTTGGAGCAATTGTGGTAGCAGATCACGCTAAAACAACGCTTGAGATCTCACTTGCTATTACTGCGGTGATTCTTGCAACGATCAATATGGTCGGAGGATTTGTCGTGACCGATCGAATGTTGCAGATGTTTAAAGGTAAAGCTAAGCAAAATAAAGTTAAGGGTGAAGACAAATGAGTCGTAACCTTTATGATCTAATTGGGCTCATAGCAGGAATTTGTTTTATATTGGCATTAAAAGGTTTATCTTCGCCAAAGTCGGCACGAAAAGGTAATTTAATTGGTGCTCTCGGTGCAACAATTGCCACAGTTATTGTCTTCTTTTATGCAAATGATGGCAAGGCATTGAATAATCAGACTTTAATTTTGGCAGCAATTGGTTTTGGAGTGCTTGTCGGAGTCCCTGCAGCAAGAAAAGTGCAAATGACTCAGATGCCACAATTAGTTGCACTTTTCAATGGTGTTGGTGGTGGTGCAGCAGCGCTTGTGGCAATAGTTGAGTATCTAAAATTAGGAGATGGAGCAACAGTATCTGTTGTTGTAGCCACTGTATTTACTGTAATTGTGGGCTGTGTTTCCTTCTCGGGATCGATAATCACATTCCTTAAACTTCAAGAGCTAATGACAACTAGACCAGTTGTCTTTCCATTTGGTAGACAAATCATTGCGCTAACCCTGATTGGTGTTTTGATAAGTGGCGGTTGGGTAATTGCAAGTGGTGGCACAACACCATTATTAATTAATGGCTTGTTATCATTAATATTCGGTGTACTTTTTGTTCTACCAGTAGGTGGAGCAGATGTTCCAATTGTTATTTCACTATTAAATGCTTTTACTGGTTTAACTGTTGCAGCCTCTGGTTATGTTCTTCAAACTACATTATTAATTATTGCAGGAACCCTAGTAGGAGCATCCGGCACAATTCTTACTAAATTAATGGCAGAGGCAATGGGTAGATCTATATTTGGAACTCTATTTGGGGCCTTTACCGCAAAAGCTCAACAAAGTTCTGGTGCAGCTGATACTAGACCAGTTAAATCAGGATCAGCTGATGATGTTGCAATTTTACTTAACTATGCACAAAGAGTTGTAATTGTGCCAGGATTTGGTTTAGCGGTTGCACAAGCACAACATACGGTTCGAGAATTAGCCGATTTGCTCTCAGTAAAAGGTGTTGAAGTTGCTTATGGAATTCATCCGGTTGCAGGTCGTATGCCAGGTCATATGAATGTTTTACTGGCCGAAGCAAATGTTCCATATGAACAGCTAGTTGAAATGGAAGAAATAAATCCAACATTTCCGCAAACCGATGTTGTTTTAGTAGTTGGTGCAAATGATGTTGTAAATCCAGCCGCAAAAACCACACCAGGATGCCCTATTTATGGAATGCCAATTTTAGATGTATCACTAGCGGCAAATGTCATATTTTTAAAAAGATCTATGCGCCCAGGATTTGCTGGAATTGAAAATGAACTGCTTTACGAAGCAAAAACAACTTTATTATTCGGAGATGCAAAGGATTCGCTTACAAAAGTTGTAAGCGCGCTGAAAGCTCTTTAGGGAATAAGCAATCACTCAATTTTGTTATAAGATTTATACACTTTTCTATGTATAGGAGAAATTTTGCCAGCAGTAACTGTTAAAGATATAACTGTCCTACCTCGCGTAGTTTCAGATCCATTAGCTCGAGCACGTAGAGTCAAAAGTATTACAACAGCTCCTCAAGGGCACGAGGGTGAAGGTTTTCCGGTTAGAAGAGCATTTGCTGGTGTTGATTTAGCAGATTTAGATCCATTTATTCACTTAGATCAAATGGGTGAGGTTGAGTACGCTCCCGGTGAACCTAAAGGTACGCCGTGGCACCCGCATCGAGGATTTGAAACAGTCACATACATAATTGATGGAATCTTTGATCACTATGACAACCATGGTGGTGGTGGAACTATTTCTGATGGTGATACCCAGTGGATGACTGCTGGAAGTGGAATTTTGCACATTGAAACTCCACCTGAACACTTAGTAATGAGTGGTGGGTTATTTCATGGATTTCAATTATGGGTGAATTTGCCAGCTGCAAAAAAGTGGTCCCCTCCTGCCTACCAACATTTAGTTGCTTCAGATGTTGCACTTTTATCCTCTGAAGATGGTGGCGCGTTACTTAGAGTTATTGCAGGTGAAGTAAGCGGACATAACGGACCTGGCACAACACAAACTCCAATTACTTTAGTGCATGCAACCTTGCAACCAGGAGCAGAACTAAGGTTACCTTGGAATCAAAGTTACAACGCATTAGCTTATGTACTCAATGGTTTTGGTTCAGCTGGAGATGAAAAACATCCAATAGCTACTGGTCAATTAGTTACCTATCGAGATGGTGATTTAATTGTTCTCGCTGCAGATAAAAATCAGGAATCTAGGTCACCGATACTAGATGTTTTAATTTTAGGTGGGCTACCGATTAAAGAGTCGGTTGCCTGGATGGGTCCATTTGTTATGAATACTAAATCAGAAGTTTTAAAAGCTTTTGATGATTTTCAAAAAGGAGTTCTTGGAACAGTGCCACCTGATTGGAGTAAGTCTAAGCGCCCAAATCAAAGAGATGGCATTGGATATAAATTAAGTGGAGATTTAAAGGGAGTGCACGGTACCCCAGATGAATTACAAGAAAGTTAATTGAAGAATTTTAATTTACAACATTACAAGGAACTCTAAAATTAAAGGGTCTAATACTCCGTAGCTAGGTTTAAGGCAGCAACAGCAGCTTCAAATCCTTTATTCTCTTGCCCGTCAGCTAATCCAGCTCGTTCATAAGCTTGGTTCAAGTTGTCGCACATTAAAACACCAAAGCCAATTGGTTTATTTCTGGTAAGTGAAACTTGCATTATTCCGCTAGTAACTCCTTGGCATATATATTCAAAATGAGGTGTATCTCCCCTTAAAATCAATCCAATTGCGACTACTAGATCAGCTCCAGAATCCAATAGTTTTTGAGCAGCAAGTGGAAGTTCAAATGAACCAGCTACCTTATGAACTAAAAAATTCTTACACCCAGATTCAGTCAAAGCTTTCTTGGCTCCTGCAACTAAGGCATCACATATCTCCGGGTGCCAACTTGAGGTAACAATTGATGCTTTCAAGTTTGACCCAGCTAAAACCTTAATTTTTGGGGATGGTCCAGACATTATTCTTTTCTCACAATATGATTAAGTTTAGTTCTTTTTGTCTTTAAATATTTCTTATTATGCTCATTTTCAGATCCAATTATTGGAATTTGATTGACTTCTATAGAGTTACCGGCTAGCGCTAAAATCTTTGCAGGATTATTTGTTAATAAGTTGATTTGTTTTATTTTAAGATTTTGAAGAATTAAAATTGCATCTTCCCAAGTACGAAGATCTGCATTATGACCAAGGGCTAAATTTGCCTCAACGGTATCTAGGCCTTCATCTTGGAGTTTATAAGCTTTTATTTTTTCAGAAAGCCCAATACCTCTTCCTTCGTGCCCACGCAAATAGATTATTAGACCATTTCCAGCTCTTTCAATCAACTCCATAGCTTTGTTCAACTGCTCTCCACAATCACATCGAGTTGAACCAAATATTTCCCCGGTTATGCACTCAGAATGTATCCTCACTAAAAGATTCTTAGAATTTATATCACCGTAAGATATAACTACATGGGTGTTTCCGTTTAAACCAAAATCTGTTGTTATTCTCCACTCGGTATTATTCCTCGGTAGTTTACTCCAACTATATTCAATTGCTTCTGATTTAATACTCTGATCAGACTCAATAAAGTACTTGGTTAGCTCATCTATATTGATAATCCTTATGCCATTTAGCGAGGCGAATTCCTTTAATTTTTCTCCTATCATCATGGTCCCATCATCATTCACCAATTCAGATAAAACTCCAACTGGTGTTAGTGTTGATAAAAGACTCAGGGACACAGCTGCCTCGGTGTGCCCAGATCTACCCTTTAATAAATTCTTATCAGCAACTAGTGGAAAAATGTGCCCAGGTCTAACAAAATCTTTAGCCGTACTATTACTGTCCGCAAGGGCAATAATGGTGTTTGCTCTCTCTTTTGCACTAATGCCAGTGGTTAATCCCTCTTTATAATCTACAGAAACTGTAAAAGCTGTGTGTTTTGAGTCCTGATTATTTGACACCATTTGTGGCAAATCGAGTTGTCGTGCTCTGTCTGAAGTAATAGCAACACAAATAATTCCAGAAGTATGGCGAATCATAAAAGCAAGTTTTTCTTCAGTTATAAACTGGGCAGGAAAAAGTAAATCTGCTTCATTTTCACGCTTTTCATTATCTGTCACAATTATCATTTGCCCCCTTCGATAATCCTCTAAGGCCAATCTAAAATTTTCAGTCATGAATTTGCCTGCCCTGTAATTGTCGCTCAACATACTTGGCTAACAAATCAACTTCTACATTAACTAAATCGCCCAATTTTTTCTGGTTAAGGTTAGTTTTTTCTAAAGTTTTTGGGATTATCCAAACAGAAATTGCGTGTTCTGAAATTTCGCCAATTGTAAGAGAAACACCCTCTAAGCAAATTGAACCCTGTGGGACTACATATTTAATCAGGTGCTTTGGAAGATCTATTTGTAACTTAGTCCACTCCACAGATGGAGATATCTCTATGACCGGTGCAACGGCATCGACATGACCTTGTACAAGATGCCCACCAAAGCGATCTGTAAATTTCATCGCTAATTCTAAATTCAATAAATCGTCAACCTTTAAATCACTCAGAGCGGTCAATTCCAATGTTTTGATCATTACATCAGCGCTAAATCCCTGACTTGTAACATCTGTTGCAGTCAAGCATGCTCCATTAACGTTTATTGAATCGCCGATTTTTAAATCGACATTGACATTGCTGCATCCAATATCGATCTTGGCTGAATTCTCTAAATAGGTAATGTTTTTTACTTTTCCAACTTCTTGAATTAGCCCTGTGAACATGAAATTTCCTTCGTTAAAATGATGTTTAAATCAGAATCAACCAACTCTGCACTTTGTATTTTATAAAAAATTCTATCTTCTAGAGTATTAATCCCTAGGTCATTTATGAAGCTCTTTCCACTACCTAATAATGATGGAGATAAATGAATATGTATCTCGTCAATTAGGCCAGATTTAATTAGGAATGTTCCCAAAGTAGGACCCGCCTCTACTAGAACTTGATTTACATCAAGTTTGGCCAAGAAATTTAGAAGCTCTAATTCTTCATGGCTGTGTAGAAAATAGGTTAAAGCAGACCCATCATTTAAATTATATGTATTAGGAATTGATCGATATCCCACTACTAATCTCATGGGCTGTTTGGCACCAACCTCTATTGATTTTAGTGATGGATTATCGGCTAGTGCGGTTCCGGTGCCTATTAGAATCAAATCAGATTCACTTCGTAACTTTGATACTTGTGACCTCGAGGTTTCACTTGTAATCCATTTAGAATTTTCGTCTTTATCTGAAATCTTTCCATCAAGCGTCATGCCAATCTTCCAAACAAAGTACGGGCGTTGATGTTTAATCTTATGTATCCAATATCTATTTGTATATGCAACTTGGTCTTGTAAAACTCCACTTATTACTTCAATACCAGCAGCCTTTAGTCTAACTGCTCCACCTTTTGCAACCGGATTTTGATCTGATACCGAATAAACCACTTTTTTAATACCAGAATTAATAATTAACTCTGAACAAGGTGGAGTTTTTCCAAAGTGATTACAAGGTTCTAATGTTGTAACTAGTGTTGCGCCCCTTGGAATACTTCCAATTTCTTTTATTACTTTTGCCTCTGCGTGCAATCCCCCATTGTGAAAATCTTGAGCAATTACATTTCCTGATGAATCAATTATTAACGAACCAACAATAGGATTTGGGGCGGTTTTTCCTAAACCGCGCAGCGATAAATTGTTGGCTTGTGCCATTAATGCTG
>LIBD01000050.1 GCA_001437855.1 Actinobacteria bacterium BACL4 MAG-120820-bin23
CCACATCTGCTAATAAAAGTGCAGCACCATCTTGCCAAGGAATAACTCTTAAGGTATTTAGATCTGGCACCATGGCAAAATCTGAGTAACCTTTTTCCCAAGAGCTCATGGCATAACCTGGAACTGTATTCATATCCACATCAACTGCTAACAAATAGTTACAACCTTCAGTGCCATGTTTTAAGACATCTGATAAAAAGTAATTTGCATCTAATCTCTTACCAACTAGCCGGCCTTGCATATCGGTCATCGCCACAACTACGGTGTCGATCTCACCTTTGGCAATCTTTGCCTCAAGCTCTGCCTTTGGTAGGGGGAATTTCTCTCTCATACGCTCATCCTTACATAGCCAGCCAAAAAAAGCACACGAAATTACCCCGGTATACCTTCCAGTATCACTTATCCAGTTCTACCCTGTTACCCATACTGCCTCATTGGGAGGTGGATATTTGAAGGGAAGTTTATGGCGGAAAAAGGATCGCAAGGCGTCTCCTATACCAACGTATCAAGTGATTACTTTGATAAACGAGGTCTAGAGCGTCATGCCGGATTACTTGCCCTATGGGCGTTAGGTGTTGCAGCGGTTATCTCTGGAGATTTCTCTGGTTGGAACTTTGGTATCGCTGAAGCTGGTTGGGGCGGATTATTTATCGCCACCATCCTGGTAATAATAATGTATTACGGAATGTTATTTTCAATTGGTGAAATGGCAGCAGCCCTTCCTCACACAGGTGGTGCCTACTCCTTTGCTAGATCCTCAATGGGTCCATGGGGTGGCTTTGTTACCGGCTTTGCCGAGACCATCGAATATGTGGCCACAACTGGTGTAATTGTTTTCTTCTCCGCATCCTATGCCGACTCAATTACCAATGAATTATTTGGTCTATCCATGCCAGTCTGGATCTGGTGGATCATTCTCTATGCCGCTTTCCTAGCATTAAATACCTCAGGGGCAGCAATCTCATTTAAGTTTGCCATCTGGGTTTCATTTATCGCACTCGGTGTTCTTGCTATCTTCACAGTAATGGCAATCTTCTCTGGTGAGTTTTCATTTAGCAATCTGACCAATATCGCACCAGAGGCGGGCAACTCAACCTTCTTGCCAATGGGTCTTTGGGCAATAGTGGCTGCGATGCCATTTGCTATGTGGTTCTTCCTAGGAATTGAAGAGCTACCACTTGCCGCCGAGGAAGCACACAATCCAGCAAGAGATATTCCAAGGGCTGGTCTGCGTGGTCTTGGCACATTAGTAATTACCGCCATGTTGGTACTGGTATTAAACCCAGGTATCACAGGTGCAAAGGAGTTAAGTGAATCAGGTGAGCCACTGCTAGATGGCTTTAGAGCAATCCTGCCTAACTCAGATGTAGCCGCAATCTTGGCCGCATTTGCCTTAGTTGGTCTGCTGGCATCATTGCAAGGAATTATGTTTGCCTACGGCAGAAATATTTACTCACTCTCTCGCGCTGGTTACTATCCAAAGGTGTTATCCCTTACTGGTAGCCGCAAAACTCCATGGGCAGCTTTACTTGCAGGTGCGATTATTGGTTACGCAGCCCTGCTTTGGGCCCAATATGGTGGCGAGTCAGCAGGAGCTGTGGTATTAAACATCGCAGTATGGGGGGCAGTAATTGCCTACTTCCTGCAGATGGTTTCCTACATTCTGCTAAAGCGCAATCTGCCAAATCTAAACCGGCCATATAAATCACCAGTTGGAGTGGCAGGAGCACTAGTTGCTGCCCTACTTGCACTGTTGATCTTTGTTGGTCAAGCATTAAACCCAGCGCTAACAACTGCAATCCAAGCGATTGCCATTGTTTACGTAATTGGTCTAGTGCTATTTGGTCTATTTGGTCGCAAGAAACTTGTTCTCTCCCCAGAGGAGCAAGCTGCGATCTCAGGACATAAATAAGCAGTAAAGAAAAAGAAGTAAAGTTAAGGGGCCAGCAACGCTGGCCCCTTAATTATTTGCCTAAATAGATTAGGATTAAATAACTATGTGCCGCCTGCTTGGTTACTCATCCCCTACAGCTACTACCTTTGAACAGGCGGTGGGTAAAAACTTTGATCAGTTTGTCTCACTCGCTAAGGATCACTGTGATGGCTGGGGTATTGCCACCACTGATAACCACAAAGCTTCTCTCTACAAAGAGCCAGTTGCAGCCAATAAAAGTGAGCACTTTAAAGATAGGTTAGAAAAACATAAATCAAATGCCGCACTGCTTCATCTTCGCTGGGCAACTGAAGGCATGCCAGTAACTGAAAATAACACCCATCCTTTTACCTACCAAGATATAACCTTTATCCACAATGGCTCTATCTCCCCCTTTGATTGCCTAGATCCATTAATAGATAAGAAGTATTTATCTCTGGCTAAGGGCACAACCGACTCAGAGCGCTACTTTCTCTACCTACTAACCCAAATCGAAAAGCATGGTTTTATCGAAGGAGTTAAGGCAGGCCTTTCCTATATTAAAAACAATTGCGCATACTCAGCTATTAATATGATGATTATTAATGACAAAACCTTTATGGCAGCTTGTATTTATAACCAAGATAAAATTCCAAGTAAGTTTAAGGATTCACCTGATTACTACCACCTTAAATACACCACCCATGATGGACAGGTGGTTGTGGCATCCTCTGGCTGGAATCAAGAGGGTTGGCAAGAGATACCTAATGGGAGTGTGTTGGTGGTGGATAGGGTGGAAAGGGAAGAGAAGATAGAGAAAATTAGCTAACTCTTTGATACTCCCTGTGAGGTAAGTAGAGATTTTTCTGGAAATCTAAGAATAGTTTACGCACTTCACCAACATCACCTTTGCCCACTTGCTTGAACTCACAGGTAACTCCAACCATTCACCCTCGCCTAGATGCAGGCACAGGACTACGCTTACTTAGGTGAGCACAATTGAGCTAGTTGTTTGGGTCCTAAGTTAATGCCATTTTGGATGTGGCTGGTGGCCGCTGGAGTTTTGCTCGTCGTTGAGATGTTAACTGTGAATTTACTCTTTGGCTCGCTGGCATTTTCAGCTGTCTTAGCAGCAATAGCTAGTGGTATTGGTTTTGATGCCACCACCCAAGGAGTTGTCTTTGGCTTAGGAGCGGTGGGTTCATTACTTATCTTGCGGCCTATTGCCTTACGGCATTTGAAAAAAGAGCCAGCTAATCAATCTACAAATGTGGAGGCCCTAGTTGGTGCGCCAGCGATTGCGTTAACTTTGCTAACTGATCGAGATGGGTTAGTTAAGTTAAGTGGTGAAACTTGGAGCGCTCGAGCTATCACCGGTCAGATTGCTGATGGTTCAAAGGTTGAGGTTGTCGCTATTGAGGGTGCAACCGCTGTAGTTAAGCAGAAAGTGCGAGTAGATAATGTATAACTCCGCTGTCTTAGCCCTATTAATTCTTATCTTTGCCGTTGTTCTATCACGCGCTATTCGCATCATTCCACAAGCAAGTGCTGGCATCGTAGAGCGGTTGGGTCGCTACCACCGCACCCTGGGTGCTGGTCTAGTTATTATCATTCCATTTATTGATCGCCTGCGACCACTGTTGGATATGCGTGAGCGAGTTGTCTCCTTTCCACCCCAACCAGTAATTACTGAGGATAACTTGGTGGTATCAATTGATACAGTGATTTACTTTCAAGTGACCGATCCAAAATCTGCGTTGTATGAGATTGAGGATTTTATTCAAGGAATTGAACAGTTAACTGTGACAACGCTGCGTAATGTGGTTGGTGGTCTAGATTTAGAGGCCGCACTTACCTCCCGGGACTCAATCAATGCCGCCTTACGTGGTGTGCTAGATGATGCCACCGGCAAGTGGGGTGTGCGCGTAAATCGAGTTGAGATTAAAGCAATTGATCCACCACCTAGTGTGCAAGAGTCTATGGAAAAGCAGATGCGCGCTGAAAGAGATAAGCGAGCTGCAATTTTGACAGCAGAGGGTGAGAAGCAATCCCAAATTCTTACCGCCGAGGGTGCCAGGCAGGCTGAGATTTTGCGCGCTGAAGGTGATGCCCAAGCTGCGGTCTTAAGAGCTAATGGTGAGGCGGCGGCGATTAAATTAGTCTTTGATGCTGTGCATGCAGCCAATCCAGATGAGAAGGTTTTGGCTTATCAATATTTGCAGCAACTGCCTGCGATTGCCAATGGCAGCGCGAGCAAGATTTGGGTTATTCCAGCTGAATTAAGTGGTGGGGTAGAGCAAATTATGAAAGCCTTTAAATCTAAGTAAGTAATTGATTTACTTTGCTTTACGCATAATCTTAAGCAGGGCCCTTTGATTTGGGTGTGACCTTGCGTGTATATAAAGGTAGGCTTATGGGTGGGAAAAAATTGATTAACTACCTGGTAATTGTAGAGATTTTTTTAGGAGCGCAGAGGTTACATTGAGTAAAGCGGTGATTAGAGTAGGCCTTTTGGCATATGGGGCAATTGGGGATGAACATAATTTAGCGATCTCTGCAACTGATGGTTTGCAGGTGGTTGCAGTTTGTGATGGTAAGGCAGATCGAATTGAGGCTGCGCTTAAGATCTCACCTGATGCTAAAGCATTTACGGATGCGGATTTAATGTTGGCCTCTGGCCTACTTGATCTAGTAATTATCTCCACCCCACCTAATACCCACTTTGATTGGGCGATGAAGGCGTTAAATCTGGGCATAAATGTAATTGTGGAAAAGCCGATGGCCTTAACTGCTGATCAATGTGATCAATTAATTAAAGTAGCAAAGGAAAAGTCTCTACTGCTGGTGGTTTATCAAAACCGCAGATATGACAGTGATTTTTTAACTATTCAAAAAGCAGTAAGTGATGGCTTAATTGGTGAGGTATTTTCAGTTGAAAGCTTTGTTGGTGGTTATGCCAAGCCCTGCTCCTTTTGGCACTCAGATGCGCTGATCTCTGGGGGTGCAATCTTTGATTGGGGTGCACACTTTATTGATCAGATAATTACCTTAATTAACTCCCCCATCGATCACATCTCTGGGGTAAATCAAAAGCGCCACTGGCACCATGTGACCAATGCCGATCACGCTCAAGTTGTAATCACCTACCAAGATGGCCGGCAGGCATTATTTATTAACTCAGATCTTGCTGCGGTAAGAAAACCTAAGTACTTACTCTTAGGAACTAAGGGTTCCTTAATTGGTAATTGGGATCAAAGTGCTACTACCCCAGCAGATCTGCCGGCAATAATCTGCCTACATAGAGCAGATGGCAGCCAGGAGATACTTACCCCCGTGGTGGCTTCACCCCACGCCTTTCATACTGCAGTTGCTAAACATTTATTACAGGGTGAGAAAATGCCAATTGATACCTTGCAATCACGGGATGTGGTGGCAATTATGCAGGCGGCAGAAAAATCAGCAGCTGCAAATGCGGTGGCGATAAAACCAGCACTACTTACCATTTAGCTTAAAGCTCTTTATGAAAGAGGCTAAGCATATGAGTATTAATTGGGGCTTTATCGGCGCTGGGATGGTGGCACAAAAAGCACTCACCCCGGCTGTAGTAACAGCTGCTAATGCAGAGCTATATGCCGTAGCAGCTAGAGATTTGGTAAGAGCAAAGGGATTAAATCCAGTTGTTTCCTATGATAATTATGATGATTTAATAAATGATCCAAAGGTAGATGCCATCTATATTAGTTTGCCAAATCATCTACATGCTCCGCTTTCTTTAAAATCATTAGCTGCTGGCAAAGCGGTCTTATGTGAGAAGCCACTTGCCTTAAATCTCACCCAAGGTAAGCAGTTATTTAATGCCGCTACCAAGAGTAATCAATTACTAGTTGAGGCGATCTGGTTTAGATGGCATCCTAGAATGAAAAAAGCACAGGATGCAGTATTAAGTGGTGAGATTGGCCAGATTAAGCAGATTAGAGCTAGCTTTTGTTTTGAAAATAAGAGCTTTGATAATTATAGATTTGATCCATCAGCAGGTGGGGGCGCCCTTTATGATCTTGGGGTATATCCATTGCATTTACTCACCCATCTAATTCCAACTGGTAGAGAGATAAAATTAATTAAGGTTATAAAAAATATTGGACCAAGTGGGGTGGATTTAACCACCACAGTTGAGTGTTTAGTAAATAATGAGATTAAGTTTGATTTTACTATCTCCTTTGAGGCAAAGGCTGAGCAAAGGATTGAGATTATTGGCAGCAAGGCCAGCATCACCTTTGATGAAGGTGAGGCCTTTACCAATTGGAATGCTAAATCATCTCTTTTGATAAAAGGTGAGCTCTTTGCCTTTGAGCCAGTTGATCCATATAAATTAATGGTGGAGGCGGTATCTGATGTGCTATTGGCAAAAAGGTTAGGTAGATCTATTGAGCAGCTAACTCAAAGTAGTGATCACTTTACCCTGCCACTATCGGCAGACTCATTATTTGTCTTAGAAAGCTTAGATGCAATTAGATTGTGGCAGAGCTAAATTTGGAAAGATTTAAAGCTTGCTTAACTCTAAAGCTCCTTAAGTATTACCGGCGGTTAACTCTAATACTGGCTTTTCCTGATTACGCCTAGTTATCTCAGATTTAATCTCTTTGATGGTTTCTGGGATGCCATTTTCATAGGCGTAGAGTGCGAGGGCAAATAATCTAGCAAAGGCTTTGCCATCACTATCGGTGAACTTAAGGCCACTTGTTTTCTTTCGATTTGATACCCCAATAATAAAATCATTGCCCTCTTCATTACGGGCAGCAGATAACATCTTGGCAAA
>LIBD01000051.1 GCA_001437855.1 Actinobacteria bacterium BACL4 MAG-120820-bin23
TTGCTGTTTTAACCATACGACGAGTCTTTATCTGAAGATTGCTGCCAAAATATGAGTTAATTCTGTTTTTAAGATTCTTAGCTTTACCAACATAAATTACCTTGTCATTGCCGTCAAAAAATCTATAAACACCAGGATCAGTTGGAAGATTGCTAGGCCTATAACTTTGTGGATCTGCCATGCTTCACTTCTTCAAAACCTCGAGCAAGAATTTTCCTGTATAACTCTTACTAACTTTGATAATCTCTTCTGGTCTTCCTTCAGCAACTACTAATCCTCCACCGGATCCACCCTCTGGTCCTAAATCAATTACCCAGTCAGCGGACTTAATTACATCAAGATTATGCTCGATTACAACTACAGTATTTCCAGTATCAACTAATCGATTCAATACAAGCAAAAGCTTTCGAACATCTTCAAAATGCAAACCCGTAGTTGGCTCATCAAGCACATAAATAGTTCGGCCAGTTGATCTTCGCTGCAGCTCAGTAGCCAGTTTTACACGCTGCGCTTCGCCGCCCGATAACGTAGGGGCTGATTGGCCTAAGCGAACGTAACCTAAACCAACATCGCATAGAGTTTTTAGAAATCTTGAGATTGCAGGAACTGATTCAAAGAAATTACTTGCCTCTTCGATAGGTAAATCAAGCACTTGGGCAATTGTCTTACCTTTATAGTGAACTTCAAGAGTTTCTCGGTTATACCTAGCTCCGTGGCATACCTCGCAAGGAACATAGACATCGGGCAGAAAATTCATTTCTATAGTAATAGTTCCATCGCCGGCACAATTTTCACAGCGCCCTCCCTTTACATTGAAAGAGAATCTTCCCTGTTGATATCCACGTACTTTTGCCTCAGTAGTCTCAGCAAAAAGCGCACGAATCTTGTCAAACACCCCAGTGTAAGTTGCCGGGTTTGAACGTGGCGTGCGTCCAATCGGTGATTGATCAACATGAACAACCTTATCTAGTTGATCCAATCCAGAAATAGTTCGATGTCGTCCTGGAACTATTCGAGCACCATTTAATTTGTTAGCCAAAACTGAATATAGGATGTCATTTACTAAAGTTGACTTACCTGATCCGCTTACGCCAGTAACTGCAACAAAAACAGCTAAAGGAAATGTGACATCGATGTCTTTTAAGTTATTCTCTTTGGCGGACTTTATGGTTAAGACTTTTTTAGAATCAATACTTCGTCGAACCTTTGGTATCTCTATTACTGATCTTCCTGAGAGATAGGCCCCGGTAATGGAAGATTTATTTGATATAAGGTCCTGATAGCTACCAGATGAAACAACCTCTCCGCCATGTTCACCAGCGCCGGGGCCAATATCTACAATCCAGTCTGCAGTTCTAATGGTTTCCTCATCATGTTCTACAACAATAAGAGTATTTCCTAAATCACGAAGCCTAGTTAGGGTCTCGATAAGCTTTCGATTATCTCTTTGATGAAGGCCAATACTTGGCTCATCAAGTACATAAAGAACCCCCGTTAGTCCAGAGCCAATCTGTGTAGCCAATCTAATTCTTTGTGCCTCACCACCTGACAGCGTTGCCGCCGGTCGAGCCAAAGATAGGTAATCCAATCCAACATCTAAGAGAAAACCTAGACGAGCATGGACTTCTTTTAGTACTCGTTCTGCAATTTTTTTCTCCCTGACTGAAAGTGAGATCTGCTTTAAAAATAAAGCACACTCAGCTATTGAAAGTTCGCAAATCTCAGCAATATTCTTTCCACCAACCGTTACGGCAAGTACTTCCGGCTTTAATCTACTTCCATTACAAACATGACATGGAGTTTCTCTCATGTACGCTTCGTATTTATCTCGGCTGTAGTCGCTATCGGTCTCACTATGCCGTCTATGAATAAAAGGCACCACGCCCTCAAATCCAGTTGAATAGTTACGGACTCTTCCATATCTATTCTTATACTTAACATGGACCTCATAGTCCCAGCCGTGCAAGATTGCATCCTTTGATTTCTCAGACAATTTCTTCCATGGTATATCCAAAGAAAATTTAATATCGGAAGCCAATCCTTCTAATAAGCGTAAAAAATATTCAGATGATTGCCCTCCCGACCATGGTGCGATTGCACCCTCATAAATAGAAATTGAATCATCAGGAACTAATAGCTCTTCGTCGACTTCTAGCTTTGTACCAATTCCTGTGCACTCTTGGCAAGCGCCAAAAGGTGAATTAAATGAAAAAGATCTTGGTTCTAACTCTTCAAATGATAGCTCACATTCATGACAAGCCATATGCTCGCTAAATACTTTTTCTTTATCTTGTGAGCCTGACTTCTTGTCAACAAAATCTAAAACAACTAATCCGCTCGCTAATCGCAATGCAGTTTCGATTGAGTCAGTTAATCTTGACTTACTTTCGTTTTTTACACTAAGCCGGTCGACGACTACTTCGATTGTGTGCTTTTCTTGCTTCTTAAGCTTTGGAATTTCAGAAATTTGGTAAACAGTTCCATCTACCCTGGCTCGGGAATAACCTTGTGTCATAAAATCTTTTAACAAATCTAAAAACTCACCTTTTCTAGCCCTTATAACTGGTGCAAGTACTTGAAACTTAGACCCCTCAGGCATTTGCAAAATTTGATCCACAATATTTTGTGGGGTTTGCTTTGCAATTTCTTTTTTACACTTTGGACAATGAGGCTTTCCAGCCCGAGCGAACAAAAGTCTTAGGTAGTCATAAACCTCCGTAATCGTGCCAACGGTAGATCTTGGATTCCTGTTAGTTGATTTCTGATCAATTGAAACTGCAGGTGATAAACCTTCGATGAAGTCAACATCAGGCTTATCCATCTGACCCAAGAACTGGCGAGCATACGCAGAGAGTGACTCAACATATCTGCGCTGTCCCTCAGCAAAAATAGTGTCAAACGCAAGTGAAGATTTTCCTGAGCCTGAAAGTCCGGTAAAGACGATGAGTGAATTGCGAGGCATGTCTAACGAGACATTCTTTAGATTATGCTCTCGAGCACCACGAACAATTAATCTGTCATTCATTAACTGCCCGCCTCTTCCATTCCCTTAAGCTCTCGCTTAAGTTCCCTAATTTCGTCTCTTAATCTGGCTGCTAACTCGAAATTTAGTTCTGCTGCAGAAGTTTTCATCTGTTCAGTCAGCGATGAAATAAGAGCAATTAGCTCACGCTTAGGAAGTGAAATAATAGATCTTTGGCTAATTCCACTACTGATAGTACTTGACCTTGAGGATGAAGCTAAATCTTCCGTGTCATCAACTTCCTTTGCAATTAAATCAGTAATATCGGCAATCTTCTTTCGAAGTGGTGTTGGATCAATCCCATGTTCGTGGTTATATGACACCTGTTTAGCACGTCGCCGGTTTGTTTCATCAATGGCAAACTGCATGGATTTAGTTATGTTGTCTGCATACATGTGAACTTCGCCGGACACGTTTCTGGCAGCTCTACCTATAGTTTGAATCAATGATGTTGAAGATCTTAAGAAACCTTCTTTATCGGCATCTAAAATTGCAACTAGCGATACTTCCGGTAGATCTAATCCTTCTCGAAGAAGGTTTATGCCAATCAATACGTCATACTCCCCTGTGCGTAGCTCTCTTAATAGCTCTACTCTTCTTAAAGTATCTACCTCTGAGTGCAGATAACGAACTTTTAATCCCAAGCCCAACATGTAATCTGTAAGTTCTTCTGACATTTTCTTAGTCAATGTAGTAACTAGAACTCGCTCATTTTTCTCAGATCTAATTTTTATTTCGTTGACTAGGTCATCAATCTGACCCTTAATCGGTTTTACAACTATTTTCGGATCGACTAAACCAGTTGGCCGAATTACTTGTTCGACAAAGGTATTACTAGTCTTTTCTAATTCATATTTGCCAGGTGTAGCTGAAAGATAAACTTTTTGACCACATCTATCCAAGAACTCAGTAAATTTCAGAGGTCGATTGTCCATTGCGCTTGGCAATCTAAAGCCGTGTTCAACTAGAGTTCTCTTTCTTGCAGCATCACCTTCATGCATAGCACCTATTTGCGGAACTGTTACATGGGATTCATCAATCACAACTAGACAATCTTCAGGAAAATAATCCAATAAACAGTTTGGAGCACTCCCTGGCTCTCTGCCATCTAAGTGACGGGAGTAGTTTTCGATTCCAGAGCAGAATCCAAGTTGTCGCATCATCTCAATATCAAACGTAGTTCTCATCTTTATTCGCTGTGCTTCCAAAAGCTTACCTGATTTTTCAAATTCTGAAACTCTTAATTCCATTTCTTTTTCAATATCAATAATTGCGCGTTCCATAGTTTCAGGGCCGGCGGCATAGTGAGTCGCAGGAAATACATACATTTCACTCTCTTCACGAACTATTTCACCAGTTAGTGGATGCAAAGTCATAATTCTCTCTATTTCATCACCAAACATTTCAATTCTAAGTGCAAGTTCTTCATACATCGGGATAATTTCAATAGTATCCCCTCTTACTCGAAATGTACCTCGCTCAAAAGCAATATCATTTCTTTTATACTGAATATCAACAAATTTTCTTAGTAGCGAGTTTCTCTCAATAGATTCTCCGACTCGAAGTCGAATCATTCGATCTACATACTCTTGTGGTGTACCAAGTCCATAAATACAAGAGACTGTTGCAACCACAATTACATCTCTGCGAGTTAATAAGGAATTTGTTGCAGAGTGTCTCAAACGTTCAACTTCGTCATTAATAGATGAATCTTTCTCAATAAAAGTATCAGTTTGAGGAACGTAGGCCTCAGGTTGGTAATAATCGTAATAAGAAACAAAATACTCAACAGCATTATTCGGCATAAGCTCTTTAAACTCATTTGCTAATTGGGCCGCTAATGTTTTATTGGGAGCTATAACTAGGGTTGGTCTTTGAACTTGCTCAATTAACCAAGCAGTGGTTGCTGATTTTCCAGTACCAGTTGCTCCGAGCAAAACAATATCTTGCTCATTTTTCTCTAATCTAAGCACCAGCTCTTTTATGGCTGATGGCTGATCACCTGCGGGTACATAGTCACTTATGACTTCAAATGGGCTTACCTTTCGAGTTAGGTCAGTAACTGGTCTCATTTCTTTAACCTATTTAGATTCTCTAACTCAAGCCAGATACTTTCTACCTGATCGCGGAGATGCGACTCATCCTTATCATTTCGGATAATACTATTTGAAATACTTTCACGCTCTAAGTCAGTTGCTTGGGCTTCTATTCGCTTCTTGATATCAGAGAAACCTAGACCACGATTTTTAAGTCGCTCTATTCTCAATTTTTCTGGTGCTGAGATAGTTATTATGTGGTCAAACTTATATGCCCCTTTGGACTCAAATAAGAGTGGAATCTGATTAATCACTATTGATTCTCTAGGTAAGTTTGAGATTATTTCAGCAAAACTTTGTCTAATTAGTGGGTGGGTAATACTCTCAAGTTCAGAGCGTTTCTGAGAATCATTAAAGACTAAGGTTGCTAAAAGCGAACGGTCTAGCTCTCCATTCCTAAGAATTGCATCTCCAAATTTAGCCAGTACTAAATCAAAGCCTTTTGTCCCTCTTTCCAAAACCGCTCTAGCTAACTGGTCAGAGTCAATTACAACTGCACCCAACTCAGAAAAAATATCTCCAACAGTGGTTTTACCTGAACCGATCCCGCCAGTTAGAGCAACAATTAACATAAGTTAACCCTACACAATATAAAAATGGCCCCAGATCGCTGGGGCCATTTTTAAGTTTAAATTACTCAGCCGCAGGTGCAGCAGCGTCGGCAGCTTTAGCCTCAGCCTTTTGTTTCTTATGAGCCATAAATCTTGATTGCGCCTCAGCGTATTGGCGTTCCCATTCCTCACGCTGGCTTTCATATCCTGGCTTCCACTCTTGAGTATCGGCATCAAAACCTTCTGGATAAATAAAATTGCCTGCAGCATCGTAGCGAGCTGGCATTCCATATTGAGCTGGATCAAATGCCTCTACCTCTACTTCTTGACCTTCATTCGCCTGTTTTAGAGATAGAGAAATTCGTCTACGCTCTAGATCTATATCAATGATCTTTACAAATAACTTATCTCCAACTTGAACTACTTGTTCAGGAATCTCAACATGGCGCTCTGCTAACTCAGATATGTGAACTAAGCCTTCAATACCTTCAAATACTTTAATGAATGCGCCAAATGGTACTAATTTTGTTACCTCACCATTTACAACCTGGTTGATACTGTTTGTTCGGGCAAAAGCCTGCCATGGATCCTCTTGAGTTGCTTTTAGTGAAAGTGAAACACGCTCTCTTTCAAAATCAACTTCGAGAACTTCGACCGTTACCTCATCACCAACCTCTACCACCTCTGATGGATGATCAATATGTTTCCATGACAATTCAGAGACATGTACTAAACCATCAACTCCGC
>LIBD01000052.1 GCA_001437855.1 Actinobacteria bacterium BACL4 MAG-120820-bin23
CCCCCAGGGTGAGCTGAGCCGCCAACACAGAATAATCCCTTGGTCTTAGATCTATTTCTGGCTCGCAGAAAAGCAGATGCTGCGGAATTACTTGATGTACCGTAAATAGATCCACCTGGAGCCATGGCGTAGTTTTCTAAGTCTGCTGGAGTTCTGTACTTCAAAAATTCAAGTCTTGGTGAAACATTCATACCTAGCCCATCAAGTTTATTAACTATTTTCTTGGCATAAATATCACCATTTTGTTGCCAGTCCCAACCTGAATCTGGTTCATGTCGAGGAGCATTGACTAGTACAAACCAAGATTCCTTATTTACGCTTTTTACCATACTGTCATCTTTTGGTGCGCAAATATAAATAGTGGGGTCATCTACTGGAATTTTTCTATTAAATACATCTTCAAACTCATTATCGTAGTTTTGTGGAAAAAAAACATTATGGTGAGCTAACTCTACATTTTTGCCTCTAGAGTTATCTAAGCCTAGTAGTAATGAAAAACCAGACAGAGACCTCGTAGAACGTTTAAGCTTCTCTCTCTCATAACGAGCTGATTTAACTTTTTTAGATATTAAATTATTGTAAACGTGTTCAGCATCAGCATTGGCAACTACTAAATCACTAGCAATAAATGTTTTATCTTCAATCACAATTCCTTTAGTTCTGTCATGATCAACAGTTATTTCTGTAACACGTGAGTTAAATTCGAATTTAACCCCTAAACCTTGGCACCGAGTTTGCAGGGCGTTAGATAGTTGACCTATTCCACCTTTTATATGCCAGGCTCCAAAGGCACTTTCAACAAATGCGATTGTTAACAGCACGGCCGGTGCCCTTCGCGGGTCACTACCTGTGTATGTTGCATACCGGTCAATGATCATTTTTAGATGTGGGTCAAGATCCATTTTATTGCTTAATTGGCGCAAGGAAGTAAAAGGTGCAATTTCTTTTATTTGTCTAAAAAGATTTTTATTTTTAAGCAGTGGCCAGATTGAATCTAATTCAGACTCAACAAATTGCTCTCTTGAAAGTTCCCACATGCGCTCTGCTCTGTCAATTACTTTCTTCCAATCTTGTCCAGATTTATCACCTAGCACCCGTGAAATTTCTTGGTAAGTTTTTGGGTTAGACAGATTTGGAAAAGTTATCGACTTGCCATCAGTAAAGTTGTATTTAAAAGCTGGGTCTACCGGCACTAATTCCAAAATATGTTCAAGTCTTTTCCCAGTTTTTAAGAATAGATCTCGATAAACGGCAGGCAGAGTTAAGAGTGATGGACCGGTATCGAATGCAAAATCTCCAAACCATTCAGTTCTGCACTTTCCACCAGATCGTTCACTGTTCTCAAAAATTGTAACTTCATGACCATTTTTTGCAAGTCTTGCTGCAGCACTCATGCCACCAATACCAGCTCCAATTACTGAAATTTTAGCCATGAATAATATTTCTATCTCGCCAAGTAAGCGTTTTAGTTAATCTGCCATACCAGGAATAAAAGATTAATATGATTAAAAGGCCAACAGCAACTGGATGTAGCAGAGCAGTACTTGGAATTCCTCCAGTTCTTAGAGAAGAGAATACTCTGCTTAAAAAGATTAAAACAAATGCCAATAAAGCCAGGTTTGATCCTTGCATTGCAGCAACAATCGGGACAATCCCATTTAAAACCAGAATTATTAAAGTAAAAACTATACCAATAGGATTACCGAAGGCTTTGTAAAGAGACTTTTGGTAACCACGGATGAGTTCTATGTTTGTGTTATACATTTTGCAAGTTGCAACTTGACTTGCTTCGGCCACCGAACCTCTAAAGCCGGATGTAATCAACTGGCGAGCAAGCATCAAATCATCTAAAACTTCGCCCTTAATTTTAAAATGTCCGCCACTTTTTAAATATGCAGATTTCTTAACTATAAAAAATTGTCCATTTGCGATGGTCATCGACTTAATTGGAAATTTGTAGGTCAATATTAAGGGAACTGATGCTAACCAGGACCACTGGAGTAGTGGTTGAAATACTCTTTGTAAAAATCCTTCTGTTAGCTGCCTTGGATAGGGAGAGATAAAATCCCATTCTTGCATTGAGTTTAATGCCGAAGAGATTGCATTCTTTGATAACCTCACATCTGCATCGAGAAATACTAGATATTCACCAGTGCTATGTTCTGCAAGCTGGTGACATGCCCATAATTTACCAAGCCAATCCTGGGGCGTTGGCTGACCTTCTATGATTTTAATGCTTGAAAATTTCCTTAGCTCTGACAGTGTTTGATCACTTGATTCATCATCTAGAACTAATATCTCATAATTATGTAAACCACTTTGGTTTACTACAGCATTAATGCATTCCTGAACGTTTAATTCCTCATTCCTCATCGGAATCAAAACCGAAATAGAGTTAGAGGTTGAAAAACTCTTGTTCTTAACAACTCTAATACTAAAGTTATTGAGTATTACCAGAAATAGCGAAACACATGCCAGAATTAATACAAGTTCCATCAAATATTACTTGGTGGACCAAAACGTGAAGCGAATAAATATGGAATCATTAGTAGTCCAAAAACAATCCCACCTGAAACTGCAACACCTGGAGAATCAAAGAAAAATACATTCCCTACAACTCCTGAAAAGAAAGTCCATCCTAAAAAAATGTTAGGGATAGGTGGTACTTGCGAAACATTTCTTCGGTCTTGTCTGAGCAGCTTGTGTAAAATTGCCATTAAGCCCATTCCAGTTAACAACCAGCCGAATGCATTTGATAATGGAATGCTTGGCTGAAGTGGCACATTTTGCCCTGTAAAATCCCATACCCATCTTTCAGCAGCAACCATTTGCGGATCTAAAAACAAATCCCAGGCCATCATTCCAAGGCCTCCATATAGAAAAACCCAATTCTTAGTTACTTTTCTTGCAACTATCAAAATTGGGTGAGCAATCATTACCCAAGCAAACGGAACGACTAGTGGAACGCCATAAATTTGATAACCAAGCGTGCCTGAATATTCATAACTACCAAATGGCCAACCTGTTCTACTGCCTATTTGTTCAATTATTAGTGAGTAGTTAAATGTAACTAAGAAAAAAGTTAAAGCATAAGTTAGGCCATAAGCAAGTAGTGCATGAAATAACATTGCGCCTGCCGCCCAATATACTGTTGCAATTGTAATAATTCGCAGTGTTTCACCATCTGTAAGTGGGTAAGAAATCTGCAGTGCAATCGCGACAAGTAATATTCCATACAGCGCAAACAGTTTCCAGGTCGAAAGACCTTGTCGACTATTTCGCTTGGGATAAAACTGACGTAATGACATGGTCCAATTGTGCCGTACTAATTAAAGATGGCCACGCTCTTGAAGTACAGCAAAGCGCGCAAATAGCTCTTCGGAGTACCAATTCTCTTCCGAGGTGGCCTTAATTGCCGCTCGGTGGGCTTGTCCCTGATATGCAAACTCTCGTAGCTTGGCCCCATTTTCCCAAATAGAAAATGTTCCTTGAAGCCCGATCGGAGCTTCACCAATACCAATAGCTGATATCAAGCCCTGGGATTTATGAAGACTTGCAGTCACCGGGGGAACAGCTGACCAAAAAATAAAATTCTTTCGCCAGACAATCCTTGCACGAGTAATTGCTGCAACTTTCCCACTCCATTCAATCTTTTCTTGGTCAAATGGCTGTTTTCTAGACCATAGACCGTGAGAGGAGATTGGCTTAAGAATAATTCTGTATTCAGAAGTAGAAATTTTTTGCCACCTGCTGATTACTTTTGAATGATCTAGCTCATCAATCTTTTGATCACTAACTGTTACTAGTAATCCCCACCGTAAGGGATCAGCATCTTTTGGCGTAAAAGTCTCACCTTTACCAGTCCCAAGTAGCTTTATAAACTTAATTCCTGATTCTCTTTTCAATCGCAACTTATTTGTAGCCATGTACAAGAAAGCTATGGGTATATACCTTTTCTTTACTCGCCAAAAATAAAGGACAGTTTTCAAGTTGTACTACTTACAGTTGAATTAATTTCAGACAGCACCTCATCAGTACTATCCCACATCGGAGCATGTCCAGTATTTGGCAAAATAATCCATTTTGCATGGTTTGGAACTAATGAGCGTTCTTGGCAAGTTTTTTCTGGCAGAGTGCGATCACTGTCACCAAAAATAATTGTGATTGGTATATTTTCTGAAACTTTTTTATCAAATCTTTTACCTAATAATGCATCCCAAGCCGGGAAGTAGCCTGTGGAATTTGCCATGGCGTTTGTAGCATCAAGGCATATTTCATAATCTAATTCCTTCCACCTCGGTGAGACTGTTTCAAATCCAATTTGCTTAGCCCATGTGTAATTTAGAAGTGAGGGAGCTAATTTATTTACCCCTCCTGCGATAACTCTTAAGGCAACCTCTCCAGGGTAGCGAGAGGTAAATGGGGTTAACCATAAGCCAGCGGGCGCTAACGCAATTACGCTACTGACACTCTCTGGGTAGTTAGCCGCTATTTCTAAGCAGATCCAGCCGCCAAGTGAATTTCCGATTAGATGGAATTTGTCTACATGAAGGTCAGCTAAGTTTTGTTTAATAAGTTTTGCTAAAGAGTTTGGATCCATGGGCTGATTTTTTGAATATGGCGTCTGCCCATGCCCAGGTAAGTCAATTAGAACAAGTTTGAAATCATTACTTAAGACTTTAACTAGCGGTTTCCAAGCAGTCGCCGCAGAGCCCATGCCATGAATGAATACCAGGGGTTCTCCTTGGCCAAAGGTTTCTATGGACAGCTTCATGACTCTAAGATTACCTTCTAATGAAAGATCTGGATGCAACCGCTTTTGCTGAAATAATTACCGAGCCTGATGTAATTTTACTTGATGTTCGAACTTCAGCAGAGTATCTAGAAAGTCACATTCCAGGTTCTTTTAATATAGATTTTTATGGTGAGTATTTCTTGCCAGATCTGGCCGCTCTAGATCGAAGTAAAAGCTATGCGATTTATTGCAGATCCGGGAAGAGATCAAATGATTCTTGCCAGATCATGACAGAGTTAGGGTTTGATGATTTATACAACCTTCGTGGCGGAATTGTCGAATGGGTAGAATCTAATCAGCAAGTTACTCAGTAATTAACGTTGGAATTAATTCTTTAACTAGTTTTTCAATTTCATCTCTTATTGGCCTAACAGCTTCCACACCTTGTCCAGCCGGATCAGATAGTGGCCAATCTAAATATCTCTTTCCTGGATAAAAAGGACAAGCATCACCACATCCCATAGTAATAACCACATCTGATTGCTCAACAGCAGAGGTAGTTAGCACCTTTGGAATTTCATTTGAAATATCTATGCCAAGTTCAGCCATGGCAGCCACGACCGTCGGGTTTATGTTTTTTGCCGGCTCTGATCCAGCAGATCTGACCTCAATTCGATCTTGTGCAAAATGTGTAAGAAATGCAGCCGCCATCTGAGAACGACCAGCATTGTGGACGCACACAAAAAGCACAGAGGGCTTATTCATCATTGGTCTTATCAGGATTAGTTATTTGTTTTGCAACTAAGAGTCCAAGTAAGCCACCAAGCAGTTGTGCAATTATGAATAACAAAACTGAAGCAGGTGCGATACCAACAATAGATGAGGTAAAAACTCTACCTACGGTGATAGCAGGATTTGCAAATGAGGTGCTTGAGGTAAATAAAATCGCACCAAATATCCAAAGTGGCACGTATATAGCGACCAAGTCATCACGCTTTGGAAATCTTAGAATAATCCAGAGTAAGACCATTGTTGCAAAAATTTCAGATAAGAAAAGATTTGAACCATCCCGTGATATCTCAGACTGGGCTAAAACCTGTTGATTAAACATAAAATTAGCCAAAATTGTGCCACTAATTGCTCCCAAAGTTTGAGCAACTACATACAGTAAAAATATTTTAAACTTTATTTTTTTAAGAAGCAGCATTACTAAAGACACAGCCGGATTAAAGTATGATCCGCTTATCTTCATGCCAATACGAATTGCAATAGCAAGTGCAATAGCTGTTGCTAGGGCATTAACAAATAACTCAAGCCCATTATCAGCTCCTAGGCTGGTGAGCATATGGCCAGACCCAACAATGCCTACAGCCAAGATCGCAGTTCCTAAGAATTCCATAATTACTGCCCGCTGCTGTTTCATAGCTGCCTTTCAATGCTAAAGAATTACCTGATTTAAAATAGTAAAGCCTGCAATAGCCACAAGTAAAAAAGCAAAGGCTTGTTTTAGATGAACAGTAGGTGTACGAGTAGCTATTTTGGAGGTAGCTTGTGCGGTAACTACAGCCGTAATAGCTATAAGAATTGGATAGCGCCAGTTGAGTTGGTCCCAAATAGGAATTTTCGCAAATAATGCGGTTAAACAAT
>LIBD01000053.1 GCA_001437855.1 Actinobacteria bacterium BACL4 MAG-120820-bin23
ACTGCAATTTTAATTGCAAGCGAAAATTATCCCCTGCCAGCAATTACTTTAGGAGAGGTACTTTCTACGAGTGACTTACCTGCAGGAGTGGTAAATATCTTGACTGGAAAAATATCAGAACTGTCACCGTGGGTTGGTTCGCATATGGAGATAGACGGTATTGATGCTGCAGGGCTATCCAAAAAGCAAGAAGAAGAATTAAAATTACTAGGCGCAGAAAATCTGAAAAGAATTCATAGATTTACGCCTAATAACCACCCTGAAAGAATTTTAAGCTTTATGGAGCAAAAAACTGTTTGGCATCCAATAGGAATATAGCTACTCGGCAGATATTTTAGAGTATGCCGGTTTTACAGTTTTCTCAATAATTTCAAGCTTATCTTCGTGGTCAATAAATGAGCTCTCTAAAGCATTAACTGTGACTGCTTGTAGATCTGCAAAATTCCAACCAAAAGATTTTACACATTCTTGCATCTCATGGCTCATAGATGTATTACTCATTAATCGATTATCAGTATTTAACGTAACATGAAATTTTAACTTAGCTAGCTTTCCAATTGGATGATCTGAGTAAATTTTTGCGATACCTGTTTGAAGATTGGAGGTTGGGCACAGCTCAAGTGCAATTCTTCGGTCACGAATATATCTAGATAGAAGTCCTAATTTTGGTTCTTTTGATGAGAAATCAATATCTTCCACGATTCTTACCCCATGGCCAATTCTTTCAGCACCACAAATCTGAACTGCCTGCCAAATAGATGGTAATCCAAATGCTTCGCCAGCATGAATGGTGAAATGTGCATTTTCCTTTTTTAAGAACTCGAACTCTTGAAGTTGATTTGTCGGTGGAAAACCATCTTCTGGCCCCGCTATATCAAATCCAACAACACCTTGCCCCCGATACTTAACTACGGCTTTAGCTGCTTCCATTGATCTATTACTTTGACGCATTCCACAAAGTAAAGATTCAACTCTAATCTTATTTCCTTCTCTTTGTGCCTCAGACATTCCTTGCTTGAAACCCTCAAGCGTAGCCTCAACCACTTGATCTGAAGTTAAACCTTGTTCAGTTAGTAACTCAGGTGCTCCTCTAACTTCAGCGTAGACAACACCATCTCTTGCTAAATCAATAACAGATTCTCGTGCAACTTGAATAATTCCTTCTCTTGTTTGCATAACTGCAATTGTGTGCGCAAAGGTTTCAAGATATCTAACGAGTGAACCGGAGTTACAAGAATCTTCAAACCACTTTGCTAATTCAATTGGATCATTGGTAGGCAGTTTTTTATAACCAATACGATCAGCAATTTCAATTAAAGTTTGTGGCCTTAAACCGCCATCTAAATGATCGTGCAGTAATGCCTTTGGTAATCTCTTGATTTGATCCTGTGATGGAGTGTTTAAAAGTGACACTTAACCCTCAATTCTTTCAATAATAAGTGGTAGGCGATTAATCTTTTGATTTTCTAAACCAATAGTAAACGCTTCAGATAAAGCCTCATTAGCTCGATCAAACCTTGAAGTTTCATCTGAATGTAGGGTCAAAATACTTTGGCCTTCCTTAACTAAATCCCCTGGCTTTGCATGTATTTCAATTCCAGCACCAAGTTGAAGTGTATCTCCTTGTTTTTGTCTGCCAGCACCCAGCCGCCAAGCACTAACTCCGACTTTAAGAGCATCTAATGTTAAAAGTTTTCCAGAAGTTGCAGCCTTAACTTCAAATTTTTCTCTAGCTATAGGAAGTGGAGCACTTAGATCTCCACCTTGCGCTTTAATCATTCTGCGCCATACATCCATAGCTGCGCCATTTTTTAAAGCTGTAGCTGGGTCAACTTTAGGCTTAACTTTGGCAGCATCTAACATCTCATTTGCCAAAATTAAAGTTAACTCAACAACATCACTTGGCCCACCACCAGAAAGGACCTCTATAGTTTCCCGAATTTCAAGCGAGTTGCCGACTGTTAGTCCTAGTGGTACATCCATTGCTGTAACTAAAGCCCTGGTTTCAACTCCTGCACGTTTGCCTAAATCCACCATTGTCCTAGCTAACAGCCCTGCATCTTTTGGATCGCTCATAAACGCACCTGAGCCAGTTTTAACATCCAAAATCAGAGCTTGGGTACCTTCAGCAATTTTTTTACTCATAATCGATGAGGCAATAAGTGGAATAGCTTGCACAGTACCGGTGACATCACGAAGTGCATATAGTTTTTTATCAGCTGGAGCTAAGCCACTTCCTGCAGCACAAATTACTGCGCCACATTCTTGTATTACTTTTAACATTTCCTGATTAGAAATACTTGCTTTCCAACCCTTGATTGATTCTAATTTATCAAGTGTGCCACCAGTATGACCAAGCCCCCGACCTGAAAGTTGTGGTACCGCCGCTCCACAAGCTGCAACTAAAGGTGCTAGTGGTAAAGTGATTTTGTCACCAACTCCACCCGTTGAATGTTTATCCACCGTTGGTCTATCCAACATTGACCAATTCATCTTTTCACCACTTGTGATCATCGCATCAGTCCATCTAAAAATTTCACGGTTGTTCATACCGTTTAATAAAATTGCCATCAATAAGGCTGACATTTGTTCATCAGCAATTATTCCTTTGGTATAAGCCTCTATTGTCCAATCAATTTGGTCATCGCTTAGTTCTTGCTTATCTCTTTTTGCTGAAATAATTTCTACGGCTGTAAATTTTACGCTCATCTATTTAAGATCCTCAGGACCAAATGCCCAAGGAAGTAAGGTAGAGAACATTTTTGGACCATCTGGAGTCATAAATAACATTTCATTGCCACCGTGCTCAAATAGAAGTTGTCTGCACCTTCCACAGGGAGATAAATACTCTCCATTTTTATCAACACAAACTGTTGCAATTAATCTTCCACCACCTGATGCCGTCAGACTTGAAATTAAGCCGCACTCTGCACATAAACCAACACCATAGCTTGCATTCTCACTATTACAGCCAACGACTATTCTCCCATCATCAACTAATGCAGCTACCCCAACTTTAAAATTAGAATATGGTGCATATGCATTTTTCATTACCTCTTTAGCAGCGCTATGGAGCTTTTCCCAATCAATATTCATGAGGTAATTGTCCTATGAATATTGATTATTTTGTACCGCGGAGATATGGGATTCCATCAGCTGCTGGCGCACGAACCCGCCCTATTAGTCCTGAGACTGCAATTATTGTCGCAATGTATGGAATCATCAACATAAATTCTGATGGAATTGGTACTCCAGCAATTGATAAATTACTTTGTAAGCTATTGGTAAAGCCAAAGAATAATGCTGCTATTAAGGCTCCCTTAGGGTTCCACTTTCCAAATATTAAACATGCAAGTGCAATAAAGCCTGCGCCTGCAGTCATGGATTGTGAGAAAACTCCAACTGCCCCTATTGTGAAAACAGCGCCACCAACTCCCGCTACCGCCCCTGCGATAAGCACATTTCGAAACCTTAATTTATTAACATCGATTCCTACGCTATCGGCTGCTATTGGTAGTTCACCAATAGCACGAGTTCTTAGTCCCCATTTTGATTTAAAAAGAGCTATTTGAATGACTGTAACTATTAAATACATTAAATAGACAATGATGGTTTGATTAAACAAAATCGGACCAATGACGGGAATTTTTGATAAAACTGGGATTGGAATAGCTGAGAAACTTCCGGCAGCATTCCAAGTACTTTCGTAAGGTACAAGTAATACTGTATAAAAAAAGTTTGTTAATCCTAGAACTAATACATTAATTACAAACCCTAAAATTACCTGGTTTACCTGAAATCTAATAGAAAAGTATGCCAGAATCCAAGATACTAGTGCGCCTGCAATTGGCGCAGAGATTAATCCCAAAATCAAATTTTGGGAAAGGCTAGCAACTACTGCTGAGACAAATGCAGAGAAAAGTAATTGGCCTTCAATAGCAATATTAATGACACCAGATTTCTCACAAAGTAGCCCAGCCATTGAGCCAAAGATAAGTGGAACGGCTAATAAAACTGCTGCCTGAAGTAACCCTGTTAGTGGTATAAATTTTCCAGCAGCTGCCCAGCTCAAAAATGCCATTATGGAACCAAAGCCAAAAATCAAACTTCCTAAAGTTATTTTCTTATTGTTTTTAAATTGGATAAAGGAAATGGTCACACCGATTAAGGCGAATATAAGGAAAATCATAACCCCAGATTTAGAGCCAATTTTCCATTCACTAATTAGTTTCCATTCATCACCTAAATAGAAACTGTATATAACTGGCTCTACTCTGGATGAAGTTACATAAAAAATGAAAGTAAATACAACTAACAATATCGCCATAGTTACGACGCCGCTTTGTCTTCGTTTCTGTAATGCATTCAATTGTGCCATTAGCCGTTCCAACCTTTTGCTGCCATTGATTTAGACTCTACGCTCTTCTTTAATCTAAACACCATCTTCAATAATGCAGGTGCAGCAATAAATAAGACGATTAAAGCTTGAATTACTTGAATAATTTCAGAAGGAGTTCCGGTATTTGAAAGTAATGTTCGGCCCCCTGTTTGTAATGCACCAAATAAAACAGCTCCAAATAAAGTCCCAATTGGTGTTGCCTGCCCCAGTAGCGCCACAGTTATTGCATCAAAACCAATACTGCCTGCAACGCCGGCAGTTAAGGCGTACTCGGTTCCAATTAAATGTACTGCACCACCAAGCCCAGCTAAACCTCCACAAATAAACATAGATATGGTTGTGACTAATGGCACTGAAATTCCCGCTGTCTTTGCAGCACTTGCATTAGCACCAACTGCGCGGAATTTAAATCCAAGTGTGCTTCTATTTAGTAGCCACCACACAAAATAAGTCACTACTAACGCTATAAATATTCCTAAGTGTAAACGCAAATCTGCGCCAAGTAATTTTGGTAAGCGTGCACTTAGGTTGACATCTGGGGCAATAGGATCAAACCGCTCTGGCCGTAAAAACACTGAAGTTTTAAGTAGCCAAAGAATAAATAAGGCCGCTACATAGTTAAGCATGATTGTAACGATTACTTCGTGAGCACCAGTTTTTGCTTTCAGTAAACCTACAATGCCACCAAAAATTCCACCACATATTATTCCAGCTAATAAAACGAGTAGAACATGAATTAATGGTGACATTTCAAAATTAAATCCGACATATGAAGCTCCAATGGCTCCAAATATAAATTGACCCTGTGCTCCAATATTAAACAACCCTGCTCGAAATGCTAACGCAACAGCTAATCCTGCAAAAATTAATGGGATTGAGGTGACAATAGTTTCAGATAATGGATAAAAGCCTCGGACCACTCCAGATTCTCTTGCTAAGTTCACATCATAAATAGAGCCTTGAAAAATCGCTAAGTAGGAATTACCAATTCTAGCTCCGGCGGATGTTAAAAATTTTCCAGGAGAATTAAGTTGAGCCATAATAATTGGATCAGAAATAACAATTATTATGCCACCTATAAAAAATGCAAAAATAAATGATAGTGCTGGTAGTAGTGTGACTCTTCGAAGACTAAATAAAAATTGTTTCATTACTTTATGCCAGCCATCATTAATCCCAGTTTCTCTCTGGAAACATCCGGTCCTACTTCACCTACAATTTCTCCCTTGTATATAACTGCTATACGATCTGCTAATTCAAGTACTTCATCAAGCTCACTACTAATTAAAAGAATGGCTCGGTTAGCACTACGTTCGGCTAGTAACTTCTCATAAACAAACTCAATTGAACCGACATCTAGTCCTCGTGTCGGTTGAGATGCAACAACAAGCTTAACCTCTCTAGATAACTCTCGAGCTAGAACAACTTTTTGCTTATTACCACCTGACAGTGATGAAGCGGTATCAAAGATACTTTGGGTTCTAATATCAAACTCTTTTACCAACTTAGCGGAATTATCATTAATGTAATCTGGATTTAACCGACCCTTCTTAGCTGCCGGAGATATGTCGTGCACATCTAAAATCAAATTCTCCACAATACTAAAACTGCTAATTAAGCCATCTAACTCTCTAGATTCGGGAATGTAGGCGATACCTGCTCGCAAAGAATCTTGTACAGTT
>LIBD01000054.1 GCA_001437855.1 Actinobacteria bacterium BACL4 MAG-120820-bin23
TTAAATACATCTAATGCAGCCTTTGCTCGCTCTTCGGTATCAGACTCAATAACCACCTTTGCCCCAGACTTTTCGATCTTGGTGCCTGTATTTTTGAAATCAAATCGAGTGGCTAGCTCTCGATCGCACTGGTTGAATGCGTTATCTAACTCCATTTGATCAATTTTTGAGACGATATCGAAACTACTGTCGGCCATGTCTATACTTTACTAGTTAAATCATGCTGCTATAACAACTGCGACTGGAGTGAATTTGAGTAAGGTAAAGATTAAGCGCCGTATTCCAAGTCCTAAAGATTTAGCGCAACTACTTCGGTTTAGGAAATTTATATTTAGCCCTACAAAGAGACGATTATCAAAAGCTTTAACAATTTATGATTTACGAGATATTGCCAAGCGCCGAACACCACAAGCTCCATTTGATTACACAGATGGGGGAGCAGATACTGAGTCGAGTTTAATTAGGGCAAGAAATGCATACGAGAAATTAGAGTTTCAACCAAATATATTGCGCAATGTTAAAGATTTAGATCTATCGGTAAATATGTTGGGCAAAGTTATGAAAATGCCCATTGGCATTGCACCGACAGGTTTTACTCGGATGATGCAAACTGAGGGTGAGTATGCCGGAGCATGCGCAGCTGCTGATGCTGGAATTCCTTACACGCTTTCTACTATGGGAACTAGGTCAATAGAAGATGTAGCAAATGCAGCACCAAATGGGCGAAATTGGTTTCAACTTTACATGTGGAAAGATCGCGATCGAAGTATGGCATTAGTTGATCGAGCTAAAAAATCTGGCTTTGATACCTTAGTTTTAACAGTTGATGTTCCTGTTGCAGGAGCCAGATTGAGAGATGTTAGAAACGGAATGACAATACCTCCCTCACTAACTGCTAGAACA
Organism: Actinobacteria bacterium BACL4 MAG-120820-bin23; assembly: GCA_001437855.1. GTDB lineage: Bacteria > Actinomycetota > Actinomycetes > Nanopelagicales > Nanopelagicaceae > Nanopelagicus. Next base: position 904 of record LIBD01000054.1, read on the forward strand.
ATAATTAATGCAATTCCAAGACCTGCATGGTGGATGAATTTTTTAACAACAGATCCACTGAAGTTTGCTTCTTTGGATTCCTGGAATGGAACAGTTGCTGAACTTCTAGATTCAATGTTTGACCCAACAGTTACGTATGAAGATTTAAAATGGATTAGAGATCAATGGCAAGGAAATCTAGTAGTAAAAGGTATACAGAATGTGAGCGATGCGGTTAAATCAATAGAATCAGGAGCGGATGCAATTATTCTTTCCAACCATGGGGGAAGACAATTAGATCGAGCACCAGTTCCACTACATTTATTACCTGAAGTTGTAAAAGAGATTGGCAATAAAGCCGAAGTGCATGTTGATACTGGAATAATGCATGGCCAGGATGTGGTTGCAGCGTTAGCGGCTGGAGCTAAGTTCACCTGGATTGGGCGTGCTTATCTTTATGGATTAATGGCAGGTGGAAAATCTGGTGTTGATAAATCATTAGAAATATTTCGGATCCAAATTACCAGGACTATGAAATTATTAGGCGTCAGCAATGTAGCTGAATTGAATCCTGACCATGTTAGATTCATCGCAAGATACGCTGATTAGTAATATAACTTTTGGTAAACAACCAATTAGGCTTTAGACTTCGCTTCGCTTAACAATCCTGGCGGGTTGCCCGAGCGGCCAATGGGAGGGGACTGTAAATCCCCCGGCTCTGCCTTCGAAGGTTCAAATCCTTCACCCGCCACCACTTAATTTATAAGTTTAATTCCCGTAGGTTGCTATTCCTATTGATTTTAATCTTTCAATCATTTCCGAGTACTTCTGGTCAAAAATAGGATCTGCCACTTCATTTTTCCAGCGTCCACTAGATACAGCAGCTATAGTCATCTTTGAATTAAAAAAATTTTTCATTTTTGGCGAATCCTCAATACCTAAGAATTCAAGTAGTTGTAAGTAAGTCTCTTCTCGTTTATCGATCACTAAATCTTCTAACTTTATAGTTATCTGTTGGCTATCAGGTATTGCACTAAGACATTTATAGCCATTGGTAAGTCTTTTTTCAATCCACTCTATTCCCTCAAGTGCTGTATTAGGTCCCCAATTCTTAGTAAGTAAAGAGGAAATAACATCCCTAGGATCTCGCATCATATTAATGAATTTAGCGTTGGGAATAACTCTTATAATTCTGGTGGCATTAGCAATATTTAATGGAGTTGTTTCTACCCAGTACTTTTCTTCCCCTGCAGTATCTTGGTTAGATATCAATCCCAACATAAATTGGTTAGCAGCTTTAACTCGGTCACGGCGGTAATTTTTTCTCAGCCGATTAAGTAATCTTTCAAGCTTTAATTTTGTAATTCCTGAAGTTAACCCCCTGCCATGAGGTGGTGGAGCATCAATTTCCCACCATTTGCTCCAAACCAAATCCAAAAACTCACTGAATTGTTCTCGGTCTTTCCTTTTCCTTTTTCGATAGGTTCTGTAATTTAGGATTGAAACTTTATTTTGAGGTTCATCAATATTTTTGTGGCGACTAAAAGTAAAGTCTAATAGGCCTCCAGGATTTGCCAAAAATTTAATCTCGGTAGGCAAGCTCGTTCTAATTTCTGGATGTTCATTTAAAAGGTCACCGACAATTGTTGTTCCACTACGCCCAGTACCACCAATAAATATAGGGATTGGATTAAATTTAGTTACTAACTTAGCCATGGGATAAGATTAAACCTAATTTAATAGATATCTACTTACCACCGCAAAAATTCTTGAAATTACTCCAAATATCTGAAGAATAATAGAAAATATTGCTCACTATCAAGCAAGTAAATGAATCTAATTTCAGTTTAGTTATACTAAATACATGCAGAAGCCAACCATAATTTTAGCTACAAGTAATGGTATTGGCATGGGTCATCTAACGCGTTCAAGTGCAATTGCTGCTGAGTTAAAAGAATTTTCAGACCCAATAATAGTCTCAATGGCAGCAGGCGTTATCGAAGTACCAAAAATTGCTGGCGTTCAATTTGAATATATCCCTGGTAGGGATAGAAAGTGGATGAGACGTTTAGAGTGGGATGCATACCTTCGAGATCGACTAGTTGCGTTAATCGATGAAACAGATGCGTCAATAGTAAGTTTTGATGGGGTGGTACCTTATCCAGGAATAATCAGCATTAAACGATTAAGACCAAAAGTTAAATTAGTTTGGGTACGAAGAGGTTTTTGGCAGAACACTCCTCGGAAGTATGTGCTTAAGCTGCAATCACAAATGATGGATTTAGTTGTAACTCCGGGTGATTTTGGTCAAGATTATGATAAAGGTCCAACTACAAATAGAAACGATTCTGTACTTGTAAAACCTATATCAATCTATAAACCAGAATTATCTTTTAACAAGCAACAGGCTCGCCAGGAGTTAGGTTTAGATTTAAATCGTCCAGCCATACTTGTGCAATTAGGAATAGGAGAGGCGGATTTAAACTCCAAATTAACTGCTGCATTATCAGGGTTAACTTCGTGGCCAAATTTACAAGTTGTCTTAACTAAGGATCCAATAACCTCTTCTGGTGAGAATCTGGCACCTTCGGGATTAGAAATTAAGGTGGTTCGATATTTTCCACTAGCTAATGTCTTAAATGCTTTCGATGCTGCAATTTGTGCTGCTGGTTATAACAGCGTTCATGAAGAACTAGCTGCAAAAATCCCAACCTTATTTATTCCAAATGTAAGAGGAACTGATAATCAAGCAGCCAGAGCTAAGTGGGCGGCAGATAATAAAATGGCGTTAACTGTGGATCAATCTAATTTAGAGGAAATTAGAGAGAATGCAAGACTACTTTCATCTGAAGAGCTTAGAAATGAACTTACTTTAAATTGCGCTAAATTACCTCAGGTAACCGGTGCTATAGATGTTGCTGAAATATTTAAGGATTTACTTAATAAACCAGCAAAAAATCGTTCAGAAATAAATAGTACCTTACTCAAACTTAAACTTAAAAATACTTTTGGCCGAGGTTGGCGAAGAACTGCATTTTCATTACTACAACTTTTATCATACGCATACAGATCATTAAAGCCATACAAAAATGAATCTAGCAGCAATGTCAGCGAGATAAATTTGGTTGAGATTGATCAGCGAGATGAATTACATAAATTAATAAAAAATCAAAGCCCATTTGAGCACCTTATTGTTGGAGCTTCAACTACATATAAAAATAGGCGTATTGAGATTGCAAAAAAGGCTTACTTAAAGTAATTTGGCTGTAATTCGTAATTCATAAAGGTGGGTTGTATCCTTAGTCAGCACTTCGCCCCCTTAGCTCAGTCGGTAGAGTGTTTCCATGGTAAGGAAAAGGTCAACGGTTCGATTCCGTTAGGGGGCTCGAACACAATTTAATATAGAAGAGAAATAAGTTTGGCGGGGTAGCTCAGCTTGGTAGAGCAAGCGGCTCATAATCGCTGTGTCGTGGGTTCAAATCCCGCCTCCGCTACAAGTACTACAGAACCAAAATTACGATAGAAATTGATATCAATTTCAGTAAATGGTGCAGGTCAGGTAACCTCACCTCATAAGAAATTAACAAAAGTTAATTTAACTACAAGGCTAGGAGCTCAACTATGGCAAGTAAAAGTGCAGATGTTCGTCCGAAAATTACAATGGCATGCGTTGAGTGTAAAGAGCGCAATTACATAACCCGTAAAAACCGCCGCAATGATCCAGACCGGCTAGAGTTGAAAAAATTCTGCCCGCGTTGTAAATCTTCTCAGCTTCACCGCGAAACACGTTAATTAAAGCCCGCCGATGGCTGGGTCAATCAGAATTTGCTTAATTGCAGAGGGTTTTGTTGAAGATTTAAAAAAGTGTGTTTTTTCAATCCAGAATTTTACTAAAACGCCAGTAAGTATTCATGCTAATGGCAAGAGTAATTGGCTTGAACAAAATCTATTCGATCCAAGCCAGGTAAGTATTTCTCAGGATAAAAACCCTCTTGGGTGGGGTAATTTAATTAATCAGTTTTTAAATCACCATACTGAGGATTACTTGATAATTATGGATCCATCCACAATATTTTTAGCAGACCCAATTCCTAAGACTTTAGCGGCGCTGGAATCTGGTTACCAAGGGGCTGGCTGGAAAGGTGGATTAGTGAATTTAGCTGATGAGTGGCGGAGCACGGAAGATAAGGGATCAGGAGAGGTAGATGTTTTATTTAGTTACTACTTTGCACTAAATCGATCTTTTACATTAAAGGCAGGGGGAGCTAATCCAAGTGCTAAGTATTATCGAAATGCAGATATTGAGTTATCGCTAGCAATGAGAGACGCTGGTGGTAAGTTAATTCAAATTGATCTGCCACTAGAGCAGGGCAGGCACCATGGTTATTACGATACTGACCCTGATTACCGAGAGAAGAACTCCAAAAAGAATTACCAAAGAATTTTGGATAGGTTTAGAGGTAAAAATGAAATCCTTTCACCCCGCAGATAGGCTTAAGTAATGGAGCAATTGTCTAGCTTTACAACGCTACGAGTTGGTGGCCCGGCTCGGAAAATTATTCATGCTCATTCTGAAGCAGAATTAATTGAATTTGTTAAGGCAGCTGATAGTGCAAAGGAGCCAATACTAATTTTAGGTGGTGGTTCTAATTTATTAATTAGTGATGCAGGCTTTGCCGGCACAGTAATTAGAGTTGAAAGTAAAGGTAATGCTTTAGATTATGACGCTTGTAGTGGTGGGATGATTGAAGTATCAGCTGGTGAAGATTGGGATAAGTTTGTAGAGATAAGTATTGAAAAAGGTTTTGCAGATCTAGAGTCACTAAGTGGAATACCTGGAACAGTTGGCGGGGCCCCGATTCAAAATATTGGTGCTTATGGGCATGAGGTAAGTGAAACTATCGCAAGAGTAAAAACTTATGATCGGAGTAAGGGTAAGGTAAAAACCTTTACTAATACTGAATGTAAATTCTCATATCGAAACTCCATTTTTAAAGAGCAGCCTGGCAGGTATGTGATCTTGACTGTAACTTTTCAATTACGAAAAGGAGCTCAATCATTACCAATTACTTATGCTGAATTAGCCAAGCAATTATC
>LIBD01000055.1 GCA_001437855.1 Actinobacteria bacterium BACL4 MAG-120820-bin23
CCTTCACCGCCATGTATGCGTCCATAGCCCGAATCTTTAACTCCACCAAAGGGTATAGAGGCAATGGCTGCGAATAAAAATACTGAGTTGATTGAGACCATTCCACAAGCAAGTTGAGCGGCAATTTTTTCACCCTGCTTTTTGGAAAAAACAGCGGCCGCTAATCCATAGCTACTGGCATTTGATAATCGAATCGCTTCATCTGTGTTTACTACTCGATTTATTGCAAGTGTTGGTCCAAAGGTTTCCTCCGTCATGGCGGTTGAATCCTCTGGCACATCAACCATAATTACTGGTTCAACAAATGCACCCTTAATAGAATCATTGCCACCAAGTAAAAATTTTGCACCTTTGCTCTTGGCATCATCTAAATGAGATTGAATAACATTTAATTGAGATGGCATAGTAGCTGGTCCGTAATCTTTACCAACCTCAATATCTTTTGCCATTTTTGTTATCACCTCAATGAATTCCTCTGCTACAGACTCAACTACATAGACTCGCTCTGCTCCAATACAAGACTGACCGGCATTTGCCATAGCAGACCAGAGTGAATACTCCGCAGCTAATTTAATATCAGCATCACTTGCCACAATTACTGGATCTTTACCACCACACTCAAGAACTACAGGAATCATTTGTTGCGCACAAGCTGCAGCAACTTTTTTAGCAGTTCTAGTTGAGCCAGTAAATGAAATCTTATTCACCTTAGATTCAGTAAGGGCCTTTCCGGTATCAGGTAATCCAGTAACGGTAGAAAGAATGTTTTCAAATGGTGCTATTTGAGAAAATGAATCAGAAAGCCACTTACCAACTCCCGGAGTGAACTCAGATGGTTTGAATACCACTGAATTTCCGGCAGCTAGTGCATAAGCAATAGATCCAATTGGTGTAAAGATCGGATAATTCCATGGACCTATCACTCCGACCACACCAAGAGGGGATCTTTGTACTTTAGCTTTCATATTAAACATTAATATGCCTGAAGGGCGAACCTGATCCCGCATTATTTGCTGCGCATGTTTTGCAGCCCAAGAAATATTATCAATTGCAATTGAAACCTCTAAAGTTGCATCACTAAGTGGTTTACCACACTCGGTTGCAACAAGTTTTGCAATTTCTTTTTGATTTTTGGTTATATAGGAAGCCCACTTAAGTAAGGTGCGCTTGCGTGCGGTAAAACCGTACTCTTGCCATCTTCTAGCAGCAATTTGTGCAGCATCAACTGCTGCAAATACCTCACTGCTTGTAAAGTTTTTATACTCAGCCAGCAACTCACCTGTTTTTGGGTCGAGCTTTTCAAAGGTGGCATTCGAACTCATGAGGTAAGAGTAAACTCTTTTCGTGCCAGAGTTAATCCGCCCTTCAACGGTGCTGCCGGCAAGCCGCAGGCAAATTACGATTAAAACAAGTGATGGGCTCAATTTAATTGGCGAAATCACCACTCCACTTGGTCAAATCACAGCTTCACTTTTGATGCTTCACCCTAATCCATCTGGTGGTGGAATGATGGATTCTCATATTTATAAAAAGGCTGCTAATCGATTACCTGCCATGGCTGGAATTGAAATAATTAGATTTAATACCAGAGGCACAAAGAGTGAGGCTGGCCAAAGCCAGGGCGAGTATGACCACGGCAAATCTGAAAAATTAGATGTATTAGCGGGTATTGATTTCTGTTTTAATCAAGCTCAAGTCAAGGATTTATATGTGGTTGGTTGGTCTTTTGGTACTGAGCTTGCCCTGCAATATGCCAAAGATAAAAGAGTAAAAGAGTTAATTTTATTAAGCCCACCAATGCTTTCAACTACTGATGAAGATTTAGATTTTTGGGCAAAAGATGGTCGGCAAATTACCGCACTTATCCCAGAGCATGACTGACGATTATCTAAAACCCAATCAGGCAAGAGCTAAGTTTTCTAAAGTACCAAATATTAAGCAAATTGATGTTGAAGATGGTAAACATCTTTGGGTAGGTGAACCTATGGTCCATCGAGTCTTAAGTGAGATTGTCAGAGTAATTGCCCCAAGCAAGTTACCGCTACCTACTGAAGTTTAAGAGAGTTCAGTTTTTGGAAAAACTACCTCATCTAAAATCAGCAATACAGCTGCTGCAATCGGGACAGCTAGTAAGCCACCAACTAAGCCAAGTAAGGATGTACCTAATAGGGCGGCAATAATCGTAACTAGTCCTGGGATTGCCAATGACTTTCGCATAATTTTTGGTGTGATCAAATAGTTCTCAATTTGAACATAAATAATATAACCAGCCAAGGCAATGATTGCAGTAGATGGTGATTTAGTTAAGGAAACTAAGGTAACTATTGCCATTCCAATAAAGTGGCCAATTAATGGGATAAATCCACAAACTAATACCACCATAGCCAGTGGACCTGAGTAAGGCATATCAATTATTAAGCCAAGAGTTAAAATAAATATTGCAGCTAAAGCTGCAATTATTGATTGACCACCAACAAATGAGCCAACCCTAGTAATAATTGCATTGATTAATTTAGCTATACGATCTCGTCTACTTGCTGGCACAAATTTTAAACCAATTTGAACAACTTGCGGCAGGGATGCTAAAAAATAAAGAGTTAGTATCAAAATAGTTAATGCCGACACTAAGCCAGAAACTACCGCTTTGCCGACACCAATAACTCCACCAAAAGCGATAATCGCAAATTCACCATCTTTAATTATTGAATCAATCCTATTTTCCAAGGAATCAACCACACCATAGCGATTATTTAGATCATTTATAAAGGCATTATTGTTTAAATCCTTAACCAGCTGAGGTGCGTTACGTATTAGTTGGTCACCTTGATCAACCAAAGGTGGCGCTGCCACGGCAATAAAAATTGCGACAAATAACAAAACCAGCCCCATGACGGCCCCAACAGAGCCAGCTCGATTTAAGCCACGGTTTTGGAAATATAAAACAGCTGGATTTAAACCAGCAGCAAGAAATAGTGAGACGATGATTAAGATAAAAACCGCACTAGCCGAAGCTAGCGCCTGTAGCACAGTAAGAGCCACCAGTGCTCCTGCGGTAACCATAAAACCAAAGTAAAACGGGCGAGTGGTATCAACTGGCATTCCTCGTTTACCAAAATCTTCACGCCTTTTGGCAGCAGGCTTTCGCCGATTTAGCTTTGATAATTTTGCACTAACTCGAGGTTTTTTAAATATCGCCATAATGCAATTTTATCCACCTTTTCGCTATAACTGACCGTATTGATTAGAAGGTAGATGTTAAATACGAGAGAATATGCCCATGAGTGGGCTAAGAATTAAAGGATTAGGTGAGGAGATCGCCACCTTAGCGGGCCTACCTTGGGATCAACCGCTAGAGGTATGGCCAGAGGATGAAGTACTAACTTCAATGCGAGGTATCTCCCGACATGTAGTTCGATTAATAAGATCTAATCCAAAGCAAAGTAATAGTGAGATTTTTGCAGTTAAAGAGACAGTACCTGAGTTTGCAAATCGTGAGTACACATTACTTAGAGATTTAAATCAAAGAACTGCACCCTGTGTTGAGCCGGTTGCAGTAATTGAGGGCAGAGTTGATAAAGATGGCAATGAACTGCCAGCTGCATTAGTGACTAAGTATCTGCCATACTCACTTCCATACCGAGTGATTTTAAGTGGCAGCGTTACTCCAACTGAGATTTTAAATATGGCAAATGCTTTGGCCTTACTTTTAGTAAGAATGCACCTACTTGGATTTTGGTGGGGAGATTGCTCACTATCAAATACATTATTTAGAAGAGATGCCAATGATTTTGCCGCTTACCTAGTTGATGCTGAAACTGGTGAGTTTCATAAAACTTTAAGTGATGGCCAGCGAGAGCATGATTTAGAACTTACCCACTTTAATGTGGCTGCTGAGTTAGAGGATCTAGCGGTGGCTGGAGTTTTATCCAAGGATATAAATCCAGTTCGAGCATCCGATGGTGTAATTAGAAGATATCGAAGATTATGGAAGATGCTAAAAGAGCCACAGATTTTAGATTCCTCAGATCGCCAAGCGGTAGAGCGGGCAATGCGATCATTACAGGATTTAGGCTTTGCCGTTGAAGAGGTTGAAGTAACTACCGCCGGTGACAAAGGTTCAATTAAATTCCAGCCTAAGTTGGTAGCAGCTCGATACCACGCTAATCGATTAGAAGAGTTAATGGGTTTATATGCCGAGGAGTTACAAGCCAAACGATTACTTGCCTCTTATGATCGTTATAAAGCAAGAGAGTTTCCACCAAGCACACCTCATTCAATAGTAGTTAAGCAGTGGCTATCTGATGTTTTTAAACGAGTAGTAAATCAAGTGCCAGATAACTTAAAGGGACGAGTAGAGCAGGCACAGTTGTTTCATGAAGTCTTGGAAAATAGATGGTATTTAGGTGAGAAGTTAGGCCGAGATGTAGGGCTTGATTTTGCAACTCAGGATTATATTGAGAAGGTTCTCCCTTATCGAATGGATTCAGGAGTGGTTGTTGGCAAATGAGTTTTAACAACGCGATACCACCACGGGGTGGGGCAAATTTTGGTAATGCATTTGATTTATCAACATTAAAAAAGTCAGATCAGCCAGACCTACCAATTCCTGGCGTAGCTGTCACACAAGAGAATTTGGTATCAGATTTTGTTAGCAAATCTAAAGAAAAAGTTGTGGTCCTGCTTTGTTGGTCACCAAGAAGTGCGCAGTCAAAAGAAATATTAGAAACTCTAGGAAAGTTAGAAACAGCAGACCAGGGTGCCTGGTTGCTTGGCACAGTAGATGTTGATTCCCAGCCACAAGTAGCTCAAGCACTACAGGTAAAAGCAGTTCCAATTGCCATCGCAATTGTGGGTGAACAGTTACTGCCGTTATTTGAATCAGTGCCACCAATCGAGCAGGTTCGGCTAGTAATAAATAAGTTATTGGAGTTAGCATCCCAAAAAGGAATTGGTCAAGCACCAGAGGGTCCAACTGAGATTCCAATGGAGCCAGAGGAGCAGGCTGCATATGCTGCGCTAGAAAAAGGTGATTACAAAATAGCTAAACAATCTTATGAGGCATGGCTTAAGCGCAAGCCAAATGAGCAAGTAGCAATTATTGGGTTAGCTCAAGTTAACTTAATGCTACGAATTGAAGGATTAGATCCTGAGTTAACTTTAAAGAATGCAAAAGATACTGATTTAACTAGTCAATTAATGTGTGCTGATATTGAAATTGCCTCTGGTAATAACCAGGCTGCTTTTGATCGCTTACTTAGTGCCATCAAGAGATTTTCAGGGGATGATAAAGATAAGGCAAAGGCACATTTAATTCAGCTATTTAACCTAGTAGATCCATCTGATCCCAGGTTGGTTAAAGCCCGTAGTGAGCTTGCGAGTTTATTGTTTTGAAAAATTTTGATAAAACAGTTTTTACTTACAAAGAGAATAAGTACTTAAGCTTAATCTTTTTCCTATTTGGGATTTCCATGATGTCCTTAGCGCCTCGAACCCCTGATTTAAAGGCAAATTTAGCGGTAAACAATGGAACCTTTGGTACTTTGTTAAGTGCAGCATCTCTTGGCTCAATAGTTATGTTGTTAATCGGCGGTCAGATAATCCATACTATTGGTGCAAAAAATGGACTAAGAATTGGCTCAAGTATTATTGCACTCTCATTTGTTACCTTAGTTCACACAAGATCACCACTAATATTCTTGATTGCAAATATCTGCGCAGGTGCTGGCATATCGATTTATCACATTGCATCAAGTGGTCACACTCTTCACCGCCAAGATGAGATTGGTAAAATAATTATTCCAAAGCTTCACGGATCATGGGCAATTGGTGCAATGAGCACTAGTGCAATCGCCTTTTTTATATCTGATTACGTTTCAATTGCTTGGCATCTCACTACTTTGATGATTTGCACTTGGCTAGTAACTC
>LIBD01000056.1 GCA_001437855.1 Actinobacteria bacterium BACL4 MAG-120820-bin23
TGTTGCGTAAATAATCACACCCTCAAGTGTGGGAGAACTTTAGATCTGGCCTACTTACCAGCCTGTTGTTCAATTGCAGCTAATTGTCCGCAGGCACCATCAATCTCACGCCCTCTAGTGTCACGCACCGTAACTGCCACGCCATAACCCTCTAAAATCTCAACAAATGCCTGCTCATCCTCAACTCGAGAAGCGGTCCATTTAGAGCCCGGTGTTGGATTTAATGGAATTAAATTCACATGTGCATTTTTATTCTTTAGTAATCGACCAAGTAGATCAGCTCGCCAAGCTTGATCATTAATATCTCGAATTAATGCATACTCAATTGAGTATCTTCGACCCGTCTTTCGCTCATACTTATCTGCTGCTGCCAGCACTTCCTTAACCTTCCACCTTGAATTTATTGGAACTAAGGTATCTCGTAATTCATCATCTGGTGTGTGTAATGAAATAGCTAAGGTAACAGGAATATCTTCATCGATTAACTTCTCAATGCCATTTACTAACCCAACAGTTGATAATGTAATTGATCTAGCACCAATACCTAAACCATTTGGTTGCGGGTTTGTAATATTCCTAATGCTTTGCATAACTGCTGCATAATTTGCCATCGGCTCGCCCATGCCCATAAATACAACATTAGATAATCGAGTTGGGCCACCAGGTAACTCCCCTAAATCACAAGCTTTGGCAGCCATAACTACTTGGGAGGTAATCTCACCAGCGGTTAAATTTCTAGTTAAACCTGCTTGACCAGTTGCACAAAATGGACAGTTCATACCGCACCCTGCTTGCGAGGAGATACAAACTGTAGTGCGATCTGTGTATCGCATAAGAACTGATTCAACCAATACGCCATCATGTAGGCGCCATAAATCTTTTCTAGTCTTGCCGCCATCACAACTTATCGATCGAACTAAGGTAATTAACTTTGGCAAAAATGCATCAGCTAATTTAGCTTGTAGCTCTTTTGGTATATCGGTAAAGCTCTCAACATCATCATTGTGATGGGTAAAGTAATGAACCGCTAATTGGTTAGCTCTAAATGCCGGAACCCCCAATTCCTCGGCTCTTGCCTTACGCTCTGCCACCGTTAAATCAGCTAGGTGAGTTGGGCTCTTTTTTTTAACCGCCGGAGCTTCAAAAACTAAATCAGCCATTTATAAATACCGAGCGATAAGTTCGAATGCAAACCAAACAGCTGGTGCGGTAAAAAGGGCAGAATCTAATCGATCCATGATCCCACCATGGCCGGGTAATAAATTCGACATATCCTTGATCGCTAAATCTCGCTTTATTGCAGACTCAATTAAATCACCGCAGGTTGCCGTAATCACCGTCATAACTCCAATTGCAGCTCCAACAATCCAATTGACCTCAAATAGATAATAAAAAATTAAGGAACCGCCAACAATAGATGCAATTGCACCCCCAATTAATCCCTCCCAGGATTTCTTTGGACTAATACTGGGCGCTAATTTATGTTTGCCAAGTAGCACACCAGCAATATATGCAAATGTGTCATTACAGGCTATTAAAACAACTAGTGCCAAAATTCGCAGCGCACCATCTGGATGATTTGCTAGTAGCAATATGAACCCACCCAATACTGCTAAATAAAATGTGATAAAAACAGCTGAGGTAGATCGTTTAATAAAATCTTTTTGAGAAATTAGCAAAAGGGTAAACATTAAAATTGGAATCGTAAGCCCAGCTGAAACCGCTAAACCCTCAGTTTCACCATTCCAGGTAGCAACTAAAAGTACGGTTGCGGCAATCATTAATACGTAACCTGGCAGTTCAATGCCACCCTTACGGTAGGCGTGGGCTATTTCCCGAACTCCGATCATGATAACTACCCAGATGAATCCAAAAAATAATAGTGGTTCGGTATTTATCGTGGTAAAAATAATTGCAAGTAAAAGTAGTGAAACTAATATTGAGGGAAGAAGTTTTCGACCTGCCCGCTTATTGATCGAGTCATTTATTGCATGCAGATCAGCCATCATTAAACCTCTAGCAACTCAACTTCTTTATGCTTGAGTAATTCATCGATCTTGGTCACATGATCCCCGGTTACCTTTTCTAACTCTTTCTCTGCCCGAGCTAAATCATCTTTGCCAACCTTGCCATCTTTTTCTAATTTTTCCATAGATTCTTTAGCACTTCTTCGAATCGCACGGATTGCAACTCTGGAATCTTCAGCCTTTGATTTTGCAACCTTTATAAACTCTTTCCGGCGCTCTTCAGTAAGTTGTGGAAAATTAACTCTAATTACAGTGCCATCTGAACCAGGATTTACCCCAAGATCAGAATCTCTAATTGCTTTTTCGATAGCTGCCATAGCTCCCTTGTCGTAAGGAGTAATTAACGCCAATCTCGCCTCTGGCACTTGAACTGTGGCTAACTGAGATAGCGGTGTACCAGTTCCATAGTAATCGACCATTAACTTGGCAAACATAGATGGATGAGCTCGTCCGGTACGAATCGATGCAAAATCCTCTTTGGCTACATCAATTGCCTTATTCATCTTGGTATTGCAATCGGCTAAAAATGTATTTAAGTCTGACATTTGCATCCCCTTCTTAATTAATACAACTCTACTAGGACATTTGAACTACTCGAAAATTACTCTTAATTAACTAGCGTACCTATGTTTTCCCCAGATACAGCACGCTTAATATTGCCCTTATTTTTTAGATCAAATACCACAATTGGCAATTTGTTCTCCCGGCACAATGAAAAGGCGGCGGCATCGGCTACGGCAAGTGATTGACTTAAAACCTCATCATATGAAACAAAATCATACTTCTTAGCATTCTTATCTTTTCTTGGGTCAGCATCATAAACACCATCAACACCACTTTTTGCAAGTAGTAATGCCTCAACACCAATCTCAAGTGCGCGCTGAGCTGCCACAGTATCGGTTGTAAAAAATGGCATACCAGCTCCGGCGCCAAAAATTACAACTCGGCCCTTTTCTAAGTGACGAATTGCTCTGCGCGGTACATATGGCTCTGCAACTTGTCCCATAGTGATTGCGGTTTGGACTCTAGTTTCAATTCCTTCTTTTTCTAGAAAATCCTGTAGTGCTAAACAATTCATTACCGTACCAAGCATTCCAATGTAATCTGCTCTGGCTCGATCCATGCCTCGCTGTTGTAATTCCACACCTCTAAAGTAATTTCCACCACCAACCACGATGGCTACTTGAGTACCAGCTCTAACCACATCTGCAATTTGATTTGCCACATCATGGACGATATCTGGATCTACCCCAATACCTTTTTCCCCGCCAAAAACCTCACCAGATAATTTAAGTAGCACTCGTTTATAACCCTTACGTGGCATGAGCGCTCCTAAAATTAATTTTGTCTATAAGTGAAGTTTACTGACCTACGCGGAATCTATTAAAGGCAGACACGGCAGTCTTTGCCTCATCTAGAATCTGTTGCACTGTTTTCTTAGCATCTTTGGCAAAAGCTTGCTCCAAAAGTGATACCTCTTTAACAAATCCGGTAACTCTTCCTTCTACAATCTTTGCAATTGAGGCCTCTGGCTTTCCTTCAGCTCGAGCTGTCTCCTCTGCAAGTCTGCGCTCCTTAGCAATCTCATCTGCTGGCACCTGGTCACGGCTGACAAATAATGGCGCAAATGCGGCAATATGTTGAGCAATATCTTTACCAACAGATTCAGCAGCACTCTTTAACTGAACTAACACACCAACTTGTGGTGGCAGATCTGGTGAGGTCTTGTGTAGATAAAGGCAGACTGGTGAGCCAGTTAAAACGCTAATGCGCTTAATCTCAATCTTCTCACCCAACATCGCATTTCCTTCATCAATTACCTCTTGCACAGTTTTACCAGAGTTAACTTTAGAGGCTAAAAACTTATCTAACTCACCAATTCTTGATGATGCTAGATGATTAAGTAACTCATCGGCGAGTGCTTGAAACTTCTCACCCTTGGCCACGAAATCAGTTTCGCAATTTAGCTCCAGCATTACACCCAGGTCACCTTCAGCTTTTGCAGTTACTAAACCATTTGAGGTAGCTCTACCCTCGCGCTTGGTCACACCCTTTTGACCTTTAACGCGAATGATCTCTACCGCTTTTTGGTAATCACCATCTGCTTCATCCAGAGCTTTTTTGCAATCTAACATTCCGGCAGCGGTCTGCTCCCGTAATCTCTTTACATCCTCTGCTGTATAAGCCAATTTACGCCCCTTGTGTTTGAGTCGGCTCTTTAATTAAATCTTTTTCCCAGTCAGCCAGTGGTTGCTCCGCTGTTTTTTCAGCAGCAGCCGCCGCCTCGGCAGCCGCCTTATCGGCAATCTTGGCAGCATTGGCAGAGCGAATTTGTAATCCAGCCACAATCGCATCAGTCATTACTCTAGTTAAAAGCGCAATGGAGCGAATCGCATCATCATTTCCTGGAATCTTAAAATCAACCTCATCTGGATCGCAATTAGTATCCAAGATTGCGATTACTGGAATCCCAAGCTTTTTCGCCTCAGCAACTGCTAAGTGCTCCTTCTTAGTATCTACTACCCAAATAGCTGCTGGTAGCTTGGTCATATTACGAATACCATCTAAGTTTTTATTTAACTTCTCGCGCTCGCGACGAAGCACAAGTAACTCTTTTTTGGTTAATAGCTGATCATTTGCACTCTCAAGTGCTTCTAGCTCTTTTAATCTAAGCACTCGCTTATAAACAGTTGGGAAGTTAGTAAGCATTCCACCTAACCAACGCTCAGTTACATAAGGCATGCTGACTCTGGCAGATTGCTGCTTAATTGGCTCATGCGCCTGCTTTTTTGTACCAACAAAAAGCACATGTCCACCCTTTGCTACAGCATCCTTAATAAACTCATAAGCTGCATCAATTAGGGCAAGTGATTGTTGGATATCGATAATGTAGATGCCATTGCGCTCAGTGAAGATATAGCGCTTCATCTTTGGATTCCATCGACGAGTCTGATGTCCAAAATGCACACCACTGTCGAGAAGTTCTCGCATTGTTACAACTGCCATGACGGCACACTCCTTTTCGCTCAATTATTACTATTAACTTTTAGTAATAACGGGCACTCGGTTTGTGATCTAGCAATTTGCTAGATCCCTAGCATCTAGAACCGAGTAGTTATTGCTAACTACACCGAACAGGTCCATAAGTTATTAATTAGTAATTAATTAATCACTTTAAGATGCGTGAAGTCACAAAACTTTTTAAGATCTTGTGCTGAGGCAAATCCTACCTGAACTTTTATACCCAAATTTCCACAATTTTGCGCTCAGTAGGGGCCTGGCTACCTGAGTTTAAAGCAGTATCACCGGGTGCAGGTACTACTGATCTTGACCACGCTAGTAGTCGGTTTGATGACTGGTATCGCTATTGGCAACTCTGAAGTTATCAACTGTGAGTTAACTGCCAGTAAGTACTGCACTCAAATCGAGCAGCTAAATCTGCGCCGCAGCTTTTAACTCACTCTTAAGTAATGTGGCTAAGTATGGCTGCACCTGCCAAAGCTTAA
The DNA here is from genome assembly GCA_001437855.1 of Actinobacteria bacterium BACL4 MAG-120820-bin23. GTDB lineage: Bacteria > Actinomycetota > Actinomycetes > Nanopelagicales > Nanopelagicaceae > Nanopelagicus. The sequence continues at coordinate 5,534 of LIBD01000056.1, forward strand.
TTAGCTCTTGGTATCGATCAATATCAACCTGACTTACCTCACTCTCAACCTTAACCGCCCTAATTAATAGATTACGCGCGGTGTGCTCGCCCCCAATAAACTCAACAATATCTACCTTATAGCCAAGTAATTTTAAAATCTGTGCGCGCAGTGAATCAGTTATTAAATCTACTAATCTCTCCTTTACTAATCCATACTTGGTTAATAACCCCCAGGGCTCAGGAGATTGCTTAATTTGGCTCTGCAGCTGATGCATGCAACAGGGTGCAACCATGATTATCTTTGAATTATTTTTAACCGCCCAGAAAATTGCATCATCAGTTGCAGTATCACAAGCGTGTAGCGCGATTGTGATATCAACCTTTTGAGGCGGGGTATCGGCAATCT
>LIBD01000057.1 GCA_001437855.1 Actinobacteria bacterium BACL4 MAG-120820-bin23
ATGCTTGGCAGTTGGTAGCAGCTGTGGTTATTTTCCCATCCAGATGGAATTTATTAGAAAAAATTGGCAAAAATTTAGATCAGATTCACACCCCGGTTCCAGGTTATAACCAAGCATTGCAGCCATTTATGACTGATACTTTTAATAAGATAAAGCCAGATCGACCGGTTTGGCGTAAAAATTGGTCACTTCATGAGACATCTCTGCTTCATGAACCAGTTTATAAATCCAGTCCCGCTTCAGTTGAAAATTACTGGTGGCGCACTGAACGACAAACCCTGACCGCATTAGAAGATGGAAAATACATTTTGTTTACTATTCGAAATCGAAGTGAGCCCTTTAAATGGATTAAGTCAGATCCAGTTGCTGCCGGGCAATTTGCCAAGACTTTAGCCACCCTTTCCCCTGAGATGTTGCAGTACAAGCACCTGGTAGAAAAACGTGAAGAATTTATCTCATACCTAAATTAGCCTTGTAAATAATGGTGGTAGATAGCTTTCGCTTTGAAACTTAAGAGTTAGACTCATCCGGTGAATTCAAATGAGCATGACGCAAAATGGGTATCGCAGTTTTTAGCTTCAAGGCGGAGCACTAGAGATTTCTTACCAACTCCAGTGCCACAAGGGATACTGGATCAAATTCTTACTGACTCACTAACCGCTCCAAGTTGGTCTAATACTCGTCCTTTCAAAGTTGCGATAGCAACTGGTGATGTTAGGGATCGAATTAGTAATGAGTTTTTATCTCGCTGGGGTGTTCTATCAAAGATAATGCGTAAGGGAGTTAAGAACAAACTGCGCCTGCTTTACTCAAGATATGGTCTGCCAACTAGCAATCGAACCATTGTTAAACCGTATGTGGCAGAGCTTCGACCCAGAGCACAAAGAGTTGGCAAGGAGCTATACGAATTATTTGGTGTTAAGCGCGGTGATCGTGAAGCCAGAGATAAGCAGTGGGGTAAAAACTATGCATTCTTTGGCGCCCCAGTTGAGTTGTTTATTTATATCCATAAAAGCCTTCATGTCTACGCCGCATCTGATGCAGGTTTAATGATGCAAAATTTAATGCTTTCAGCCCACGCTCATGGACTTGGCACATGTGCGCAGGGAGCGGTGAATATTTGGGATGATGCTATTCGTAAAGAGTTTGATATTTCAAAAGATTACCGGTTGCTATGTGGCCTAGCCATTGGGTACCCAAGCGACTCACCCGTTAATCAATTTCAAGCAAATAGAATTAGCACAGATGAGATGATTGTTAGGCCAAAGAGGGATGAGTAGGTAAGTAAATAAAAGTAAGTTTTTTCTTAATCTAATTTAGGCTTTTTCCTACTCGCCTTCAATGAGCTTAAACCATGTGGGATTAATTCAGTTATTGCAACTGTGAACATAATGCCAGCAACTAGTGTTAGCAACTTTGCTACTAAAATTTCTGACAAAGCCGCACTCTCATAAAGCACTACAGCTGCTCCAGCAATTTCGGCAACTGTGGCAGCTGCAACTAACGCAAATACTTTCTTTGAACTCATGCCGGCGGCAACTGCGGTTACAGCTATTGCTAGACCTTCTGGAATATTGTGTAGTGATATTGCTAAGGCTGCTACTAATCCAGATTGAAAATCAACAATTGCAGTTGATATTGCAACTGAGCCCTCTGGAAAATTGTGCAAAGTCAGGGCTGCGGCAACCAATATGGCTGATTTTTCTAACTTACTACCTGCCATGTCTAATTTATCTGATAAAAATCTCAGAGCTAAAACAACCAATACACCAATCGCTAGCCATAAAATTATCGAGCCACTGGATAATCCGACTTTATTTGCAGTTGGAATTAGTTCAAAGGCGCTAAGTAAAATCATCGCCGCAGCTGCAACTAGCAAAGAGGCGGCAACTAAGTATTGAGATAGATTTTTTCTAACCGCAACTATTACCCAACCAATCATGGTGGCAAGGGCCGCAAGAAGTGAGAGGATAAAACCAACTTGGTTATTATCTAGATTAATCACAAGGCGACCGTTAGAACTTATTTCACCAAGATTGGTGAATAAATCCTAATTTGAAAATCTGGGTTAGAACTCCCAGTCTTCATCTTTTGTTGCCTCGTGCTTTCCAATTACATATGAAGAGCCTGAGCCAGAGAAGAAGTCATGATTCTCATCTGCATTTGGCGATAAGGCAGACATAATCGCAGGATTGACCTGAGTACTCTCATGTGGGAAGAGTGCTTCAAAACCTAGATTCATCAATGCTTTGTTAGCGTTGTAATGTAGGAAGTGTTTAACATCCTCGGTAAGTCCTAGTGGATCATAAAGATCTGCTGAGTACTTAATCTCATTTTCATATAACTCAAGTAATAAGTCATAGGTATAAGCCTTAATCTCTGCGCGATAGGCAGGAGTTTCTAACTCCATACCTTTCTGGAACTTATAGCCAACGTAATATCCATGAACTGCTTCATCGCGAATAATTAAACGAATTAGATCAGCAGTATTGGTTAATTTAGCTCTAGATGACCAATACATAGGTAGATAAAAGCCAGAGTAAAACAGGAATGACTCAAGCAGAGTGGATGCTACTTTGCGCTTTAATGGATTATCGCCTCGGTAGTAATTCAAAACAATCTCAGCTTTGCGCTGTAAATTCACATTCTCTTCTGACCATCTAAATGCATCATCAATTTCAGCAGTTGCACTGAGAGTTGAAAATATTGAAGAGTAACTCTTAGCATGAACTGATTCCATAAATGAGATATTGGTATAAACCGCCTCCTCATGCATTGTTAATGCATCTGGAATCAAGGTCAGCGCTCCCACAGTGCCTTGAATGGTGTCTAACAAGGTAAGACCGGTAAATACTCGCATGGTTAAAGATTGTTCCTCTGGTCGCAATGTCGCCCAAGATGGAATGTCATTAGATAGTGGAACTTTTTCGGGCAGCCAGAAGTTAGAGGTCAGGCGATTCCATACCTCAAGATCAATTGGATCTTCGATCTTATTCCAATTAACCGGACGGGTAATTTTGCTAGCTAACTTCATCTTCTTATCGCTTTCGCTTGAACTAATTAACATATCACTCATAGCATGCAACTGACGCAATCTGAAACTTCTGTTCCCTCTAGTGCCATCTGTCTAATTCTAATGTAGTAGATGGTCTTGATCCCAGCCTTCCAGGCTGTGATCTGTGCCTTATTGATATCTCTAGTTGTAGCAGTATCTTTAAAGAACAAAGTCAGCGATAACCCTTGATCAACATGTTGGGTGGCTGCTGCATAGGTAGCAATGATTTTCTCTGGACCAATTTCATACGCATCTGCGTAATACTCCAAATTATCATTTGTTAGGTATGGGGCTGGATAGTAAACCCGACCCAGCTTTCCTTCTTTTCTAATCTCAATCTTTGATGCCACTGGATGAATTGAGCTAGTTGAGTTATTGATATAAGAGATTGAACCAGTAGGTGGAACAGCCTGCAGATTCTGGTTATAAATACCGTGCTGCTTAATCTCTTCACTCAGCGCTTTCCAATCATCTTGAGTTGGAATTGCAATGTTTGACTCAGTAAATAATTGAGCAACCCGAGCAGTCATTGGCTTCCACTCTTTTTCAATGTACTTCTTAAAGAACTCACCAGAGGCGTACTTTGATTTCTCAAAGCCTACGAAAGTTTTATTTCGCTCTTTTGCAATCTTATTTGATGCCGTTAGGGCATGGAACAAGATTGTGTAGAAGTAAATATTTGTAAAATCCACACCCTCATCAGATCCATAGTGGATTCGTTCACGAGCAAGGTAGCCGTGCAGATTCATTTGACCTAAACCAATCGCATGGGACTTATCATTACCATCTTTTATAGAGGTAACAGAGGCAATATTGCTCAAATCTGATACGGCAGTTAAAGCTCTAATCGCCGCTTCCACCGTTAATGGAAAGTTTGGTGAATCCATAGTCTTAGCGATATTTAATGATCCTAAGTTGCAGGAGATATCTTTGCCAACCTGGTTATAACTTAAATCTTCGTTATAGGTAGTTGGCGTATTAACCTGCAAGATTTCAGAGCATAGGTTAGACATGTTGATTCGACCGGCAATTGGGTTGTCCCGATTTACCGTATCTTCATAAACAATATATGGATACCCTGATTCAAATTGCAGCTCGGCAATAGTTTCAAATAATTTTCTGGCTTTAATCTTTGACTTACGAATTCTGGCATCATCTACCATCTCTTGGTACTTCTCAGTAACACTGATATCACTCATTGGTACGCCATAAACCTTTTCCACATCATATGGTGAGAACAGATACATATCCTCATTGGTTCTGGCTAGATCCAAAGTAATATCTGGAACTACCACACCCAGACTTAAGCTCTTAATTCGAACCTTTTCATCAGCATTCTCTCGCTTAGTATCTAGGAACTTTAAAATATCTGGATGATGAACATTTAAATAAACCGCGCCAGCTCCTTGGCGAGCTCCTAATTGATTTGCATAGCTAAATGCATCCTCTAACATCTTCATTACCGGAATCACGCCAGAAGATTGTCCTTCAATCTTCTTAATTGGTGCTCCACTCTCTCTAATATTTGTTAGCAGTAGTGCAACTCCGCCACCACGCTTTGATAATTGCAGTGATGAGTTGATAGATCTAGCGATCGATTCCATATTATCTTCGGTTCGAAGTAAGAAACAGGAAACAAGTTCACCGCGTTGAGCTTTACCACTATTTAGAAATGTTGGTGTTGCTGGCTGGAATCTGCCAGAGATAATCTCAGCAACTAATGTCATTGCACGTTGCTCATCGCCTTCAGCTAGCAATAAGGCGGTCATAACAATTCGATCTTCAAATCGCTCTAAGTAGCGATTGCCATCAAAGGTCTTTAGCGCGTAGCTGGTGTAAAACTTAAAGGCGCCAAGGAAGGATTCAAATCTAAACTTAAATGAATAGGCGTAATCATGGATCTTGGTAATGAATTCAAATGAGTACTTATCTAGTAACTCTTTTTCGTAGTACTCATCCTCAACTAGATAATCCAACCGCTCTTTTAGGTTATGGAAAAATACGGTGTTCTTATTTACATGCTCTAAGAAGTACTGACGGGCGGCTTGACGATCTTTTTCGAATTGGATTTTGCCATCTGCCCCATACAGGTTGAGCATGGCATTTAGCTCATGGTAGTTATAGCTCGAGTCTTTCGGCTTCTCCATTAAAATTGCTTCCACATTAAATCCATTCTCTCTTTGACCGTCGTTACATCATGTGGGGTGCCGATTAGCTCAAATTGGTAGAGCAACGGAACATTACATTTTTTGGCGATTAATTCACCAGCGTAGCAATACTTATCCCCAAAATTTGTATTACCGGCGGCGATTACTCCTTTTATTAGATCACGATTCTTCTTGATATTTAAAAACTTTATTACCTGCTTTGGTACCCCGGACTCATCCTTGCCATTGCCATAGGTTGGGGTTACCAACACATAGGGCTCGGCTACCTCGATCTGCTCACTTGCCTGTAGTGGTATTCGCACCGCTGGCAGATCTAACTTCTCAACAAACCTCTTTGTGTTTTCAGAGACGTTGGAGAAGTAGACGATCCTAGGCATGTTGATTTCAAGACTACTTTAGGCAACCGACAGCTTTGAGATCATGTCTGGTCTAAAGCCTGACCAATGCTCATCTCCTGCTATTACAACTGGCGCCTGTTGATACCCCAGAGCCTTAATCATCTCGTAAGCGTCTTCATCCGTACTTAGATCCACGATCG
>LIBD01000058.1 GCA_001437855.1 Actinobacteria bacterium BACL4 MAG-120820-bin23
ATTGATAAAAAATTTGATTTAGTCACTGACTCTTTGGCTAAAACCATTAAATTAGTGGGTGTCTTTACAGTGCCATCAGCTTTAATTCTCTTTGCATTTGGTCCACTTGTGGCAAATGTGCTCTATTTTGGTATATCAACGCAGGATGCAAATTACTTAGGGTTGGTGCTTTCTGCCTTTGCGTTGGGATTAATCCCCGTGAGTATTAATCTGATCTTGCTGCGCGGATTAAATGCTTTTGAAAATTTAAGATCTCAGGTAATTGTTAATTTCATTATGAATGCAATCTCTGTTGTGCTTTCGCTATTAGCGGCTGATTATTTAGAGCCAAAATGGGTTACCGTGGGCTTGGCTGGTATTTTTACTCTCCATTACTTTATAGGTGTTGCTATCTCGCTTTATTTCATTAAGCGGCATGGGATCAATCTGCCGCTTGGTAGATTAACTCTGTTTTATATAAAACTTCTGCTTCTTTTTGCACTCATTGTTACACCACTTTGGCTGCTTAGGGCTAGCTTGCCTGGCGGGAATTTAATTCAATTAATAACTGTTACTTCATTATCGGTTGTTTTATACCTTGGTATTTCCAAGCTTTTTAAAATTACTGAGGTCACATCCTTGATAAAAGTAATTAGATCAGGAAGGTAATAAGGTTAGCCAGTGAGCGATATAAATGAGGTGGTAATTGTTGGCTCTGGCCCTGCCGGATACACCGCTGCTATTTATGCAGCTCGTGCCCAACTTAAACCAATTATTTACGAAGGCTCAGTAACTGCAGGTGGTGCGTTAATGAACACCACTGAAGTAGAAAACTTTCCCGGCTTTGCTGAAGGTGTTATGGGTCCAGAGTTAATGGATTCGATGCGCAAGCAGGTTGAAAGATTTGATGCTCAGATTATTACCGATGACATAGTCTCTATGAAATTATCTGGTGATATTAAAGAATTAACTGATGGAGCTGGAAATACAGTTAAAGCTAAATCAGTAATTTTGGCAATGGGATCTGCTTATAAAGAGATTGGTTTGCCAAATGAAAAAAGATTATCTGGCCGAGGTGTTTCTTGGTGTGCTACATGTGATGGATTTTTCTTTCGCAATCAAGAGATTGCCGTTGTCGGTGGTGGTGACTCAGCTATGGAGGAGGCTAACTTTTTAACAAAGTTTGCTAGTAAGGTCGTTTTAATCCATAGACGAGATTCATTTAGAGCTTCAAAGATTATGATTGAAAGAGCTGCGGCTAATCCAAAGATTGAATTTTTATTCAACCATGAAGTAATTGACGTTTTAGGTGAAGATAAGGTTGTTGGCTTAAAACTTAAGAATACGCTCACTGGCGAAGAGAGTGTTAAAGATTTCACCGGGTTGTTTGTGGCCATTGGTCACTTACCAAGAAGTGAGTTGGTAAAGGGCCAAATCAATTTAAATAATGATGGCTATGTTGAGGTAGAGGGTCGAACCACCAAAACAAATATTTCTGGGGTCTTTGCTTGTGGTGATTTAGTGGATTACACCTACCGACAAGCAATTACTGCGGCTGGATCTGGTTGCCAGGCAGCTTTAGATGCCGAGCGGTTTTTAGCTGGGCACTAAAGATAGATAATGTTAGACAATTAAAGAATAAGATAGATGAAATAAAATAGAGTAATAAAAAGGAGAAGATAATGGCTACAACCAAGGTAACTGCCGCTGATTTTGAGCAAGTGGTTTTAAAGAGCACAACTCCGGTATTGGTAGATTTTTGGGCAGAGTGGTGTGGTCCATGCCGAGCAGTTGGTCCAATCTTGGAAGAGATCTCCAATGAGCATGGCGATAAGTTAAAAATTGTTAAGTTAAATACCGATGAAGAGGGTGCAATTGCTATGAAATATGGCATCTCCTCTATTCCTACCATGAATGTTTTTGTTGGTGGCCAGGTAGTTAAAACAATTGTTGGCGCTAAGCCAAAGCCAGCACTGCTTAAAGATTTAGAGAGTTATATTAAGTAATTATATTTAATATAAAAATATATGAGTGATCAATTAAAAAGCGGTGATCGCTCTGATGCTATTGGATTAATTGCAAATACTTTAAATAGATTAGGTTTCTTAGAAAAGCCCTCTGATTTATTTGATGATTCTTTAACTGAAGCGATTAAAGCTTTTCAGCAAGAGCGCGGTTTGACTTCAACTGGATTAGTTAATGAGATTACCCAGCGCGCTTTGGATGAGGCCAGGTGGCGCTTAGGTGATCGAATTTTATTATTAACTAACCCAGTACTAATACGTGGTGATGATGTGAGTGCGCTGCAAGGGCGGTTAGTTGAATTGGGATTTAACTGTGGCAAGGTTGATGGTGTTTATGGAGTTAAAACTGAAGATGCGGTAAAAGAGTTTCAAAAGTCAGTTGGTATCGTAGTTGATGGCAAATGCGGACCAAGCACCTTAATTTCATTAATGAGGTTAGTAAAAACTGTTCAGGGTGGAGCGCCAGCTGCGCTTAGAGAAAAAATTAAACATTCAGTTAGATCTCCGGCGCTAGCGGATAAAGTAATTGTGTTAGACCCAAGTTGGGGTGGCGAGTTTACTGGTGAGAGTTTTCATGGTGTGACTGAGTCTGAAATTGTTTTTGATTTAGCCCAAAGATTAGAGGGAAGATTATTGGCCCTAGGGGTAAATGTAGTTTTAACTAGAAGCAGTAAAAACTCACCCTTAGAAAAAGATCGAATTGCAACTGCAAATTCAGTAAGTGCTGATTTGGTAATTGCGTTAAAGGTAGATAGCTATAAAAATGAAAAAGCAAATGGAGTTGCAACCTATTACTACGGTAGAGATGATAAGGGTGTGCACTCGGTAGTGGGTGAGCGGTTTGCTAATTTAATTCAGCGAGAAATTTGTGCTAGAACTGATTTATTAAATTGCCAAACACATGCAAAAAGTTGGGATCTGCTTAGATTAACCATAGCCCCTTGTGTGCGAATTGATTTAGGTTATTTATCTAACCCACAGGATGCAAAAAGATTATCCGATCCTAAATTTAGAGACCAACTTGCAGAGGCGATGATTGTGGCTATTCAACGACTTTATTTGTCGGCAGAGGATGATGCAAAGACTGGAACCTTGCGTATTTCAGACCTACGGCGAGTAGGAATTCGTAATTAGTTTTCTAAGTTGCACCCGATGTGGCAAACTTAGTTAATGAACTCCAACCGAGATTTACGAGTGGTTAAATCCATAAACCCTGACCGGGTACATATTGGAGAGCCAGAAAATTTGCCGGAAAGATATGCCCATCGTGCTATAGGGATGAAGGCCAGTGAAATCCGATCATTATTTGCAGTAGCCAGCAGACCTGAAATTGTTTCATTGGCTGGTGGTATGCCAAACCTTTCAGCTCTGCCAATGGAGATGATGGCTTCAGTTACTGAAAAACTAATTAGAGAAAATGGCACAGAGGCTTTGCAGTATGGCAGTGGACAAGGTCACCCAAAATTACGTGAGCAAATTTGTGATGTCATGGCACTTGAAGGAATAAAAGCTCACCCAGATGATGTAATTGTTACTACTGGCTCCCAGCAGGCACTTGATTTAATTTCTAGAATTTTTATTGATCCAGGTGATGTGGTTTTAGTAGAGGCCCCCTCTTATGTTGGCGCCCTAGGCACCTTTAAACAATATGAATCTCAAGTTGTTCATGTTGAAATGGATAAAGATGGCCTGATTCCAAATGCGCTGCGCAATGCAATAAAGGTAACAAAAGCTGCTGGTAAGCAAATAAAATTTTTGTATTTAATACCAAATTATCAAAACCCAGCAGGTGTATTGCTGCCGGCCGACCGCAGGGGTGAAATTTTAGATATATGCCGAGATGAAAAGATATTTATTGTTGAGGATAATCCTTATGGTCTATTAGGTTTTGATAAGCCAAGTCCAAATGCAATGCGGGCTAGTGATTCAGAAAATGTAATCTACTTGGGAACATTCTCCAAAACTATCGCTCCTGGCCTAAGAGTTGGCTGGGCATTAGTGCCGCAATCATTAAAAGAAAAAATGGTAATTGCATCAGAGTCCTCAATTCTTTGCCCATCTAATTTCACACAACTAGTTATCTCAAGCTATCTAGCAAATCAGCCATGGCGCGATCAAATTGCTAGCTTTGCTAAGTTATATAAAGAACGCAGAGATGCTGCCCTATCTGCGCTAGATAAGTACTTTCCTAATAATGTTACTTGGACAAAACCTGAGGGCGGTTTTTATATTTGGATAACTTTGCCACCTGAAATTGATGCAAATGCATTAGTGCCAAAAGCAATCGCTGCCAAAGTAGCTTATGTGCCAGGTACTGCATTTTTTGCAGATGGCTTAGGAAGTTGGTCATTGCGAATTTCATACTGCTACCCAACTGCTGAGCGAATTACAGAGGGAATTAAATCTTTAGCAGGTGTGATTAAAGCTGAGATGGAAAATAGGCAAATTACCTATTAACCAACAGTAATTATTAATCCAAGTACTGATGTAGGTGTTAATCGTTTAATTTGATATTGATAGAAATTTATCAGGTTTATGGTTCCTATTGCTGCTAGCGCCCTTAACCCTTAAATCCCTACTATGTGCATCACTTATTTGCCTTTAATTATCTTGCTGATTCGCTCTAAATCTTCCATGGTGGCAAACTCAATCACAATCTTGCCCTTTTTCTTACCCAACTCAACATTGACCCTAGTATCTAAGTGATCAGATAATTGCTCTGCGATATCTTTAATTTTGGGTGCAATAATTTTTCCACGCCTTACTGAACCGCCTTTAACTTTGGCACTACCTGAGGCAACAATCTCCTCTACCGCTCTAACTGTTAAACCTTCGGCCACAATTTTGTTAGCTAAATTCTCAATCTCTTTTTGATCTGTTAAAGATAGTAGAGCTCTGGCGTGACCTGCGGAGATAATTCCAGCTGCCACTCTGCGCTGAACCGATGTTGGTAAATTAAGTAGGCGCATAGTGTTGGTGATGGCTGGGCGAGATTTGCTTAATTTGCTAGCTAATTCATCATGGGTATAGAACCACTCGAACTGTTAAACCTTCAGCCACAATTTTGTTAGCTAAATTCTCAATCTCTTTTTGATCTGTTAAAGATAGTAGAGCTCTGGCGTGACCTGCGGAGATAATTCCAGCTGCCACTCTGCGCTGAACCGATGTTGGTAAATTAAGTAGGCGCATAGTGTTGGTGATGGCTGGGCGAGATTTGCTTAATTTGCTAGCTAATTCATCATGGGTATAGCCAAAATCATTTAATAATTGCTGATAGGCCGCACCCTCTTCTAATGGATTTAATTGGCTTCGGTGAATGTTTTCAATTAACGCCTCTTTCAGTAATTGATCATCATTAGTTTGGCGAATAATTACGGGAATGCTTTTTAAGCCAGATAGTTTT
>LIBD01000059.1 GCA_001437855.1 Actinobacteria bacterium BACL4 MAG-120820-bin23
AGCGGTCAGAGGAAAATTATTAAAGCAGGTTGTGGAGGATCAAATACCAGTTGCAGTTAATTTTGTTGATGGACCCCAAACCTTAATCTCATTTCACGCCGGTGCTAATGATGTTTTGCGCCCTAATTACAAGCCAGAGATCTCACTGCCTGAGTATGAGAAAGGGGTTAAGCAGTTAACCGAATCCGGGGCGACGGTAATAATTTTCACAGTTGTCGATAAGGTTGAAGGCGAGGGAAAGACGGCAAAGCTTTGGCATCAAAGATTTAGTGCATTTAATGAAAATATTAGAATGGTGGCAGGAAAGTATCCAGCAATTTTATTTGAAGGCAAGAAGGCGGAGTTTCTAAATACCAAAGCCTTTTTAGCCTTTGATCGATTACATATGAATGCCGAAGGGCATAAGAGATTAGCGAACGCAGTTTTAGAAGGGCTTGGTTTGCCATTTGATCCAAATTGGAGAGCGCTGCCAGCACCAGAGAAACCACAATCTAAATTAAAAAAGAATGTAGGCAACCTTGCTTGGATTTTAGTATTTGTACTTCCCTGGATTTGGCGAAGATTACGTGGTAAATCCTCCGGTGATGGCCGAAGTGCAAAATATACTGAGCCAACTAGGTGGTCTGCACGCTGAGTTAGCCGTTAGATTACCGTCTGTTAACCTTCATGAAGCAATATAGGAGCATGAGCAATCATTTAATCTCTACTAATCCTAGGCAGCGATTAATTGATCGAGAGTTAAGTTGGTTAGATTTTAATGAACGGGTGTTGCAGTTAGCTGAAGATAAAAGCATTCCATTACTTGAGAGATGTCGCTTCTTAGCAATCTTCTCTTCAAATCTTGATGATTTTTACATGATCCGAGTTGCAACTTTGAAACGTAAAATTGAAAACTCAGTGACTAAGCAAAATACTGCTGGATATACCCCACTAGAGTTAATGAAAGATATCTCTAAGAAGACTAACGAATTAATTTCTAGAATGGTCAGTTGCTACCATGATGATCTACTACCAAAGCTAGCCGATAGTGGAGTTGAGATGGTTGATTGGTCGCAACTAACTCAAGATGAAAAGCAATATATAAGTAAGATTTTTGATAATCGAATTTTTCCAATTCTCACGCCACTAGCGGTAGATCCATCTCACCCCTTCCCATACATATCTGGCCTGTCACTAAACCTTGCCGTCTTACTTAAAAAACCAGATACTCATGAAGAATTATTTGCCAGAGTTAAAGTTCCTGCCTCTTTGCCTAGATTTATGGAAACTACCGAGTTTGCTAGCACCAGATTTATTTCACTCGAGCAGGTGATCATTGCTAATTTACATCAACTATTTCCAGGGATGGAGATTGAGGATTACTACACATTTAGAATTACCAGGAATGCAGATTTAGAGTTAGAGGAGGAGGAATCGGAGGATCTTTTAGAATCTATGGAGCAGGAGCTATTAAGAAGAAAATTTGGTCCCCCAGTCAGATTAGAGGTGGCAAGTGATATCAAAGCTGATTTGGTCGATAGATTAAAATCTGAATTATCAATCCGCGAAGGTGATATTTCGCGATACCAAGAGCCATTAGATTTAACTGGCTTAAATAAAATTGCAGATTTGGATCGGCCAGAGCTTAAGTTTCGTCCATTTAAAAATCAGATCGCAAAACCACTTCGAGATATTGATCTTGAATCTAATGAAGAGTTTTTTTCAGCTATTAAAAAAGGTGAGATTTTATTGCACCATCCTTATGACTCATTTAACTCCTCCGTGGTTAGATTTTTAGAGGCAGCAGCAACTGATCCACAGGTATTAGCTATAAAGCAGACTTTGTATCGAACCTCTGGTGATTCACCAATTGTGGATGCATTAATTGAAGCAGCTGAGGCGGGCAAGCAGGTGCTGGCGGTAATTGAGATCCGAGCTCGCTTTGATGAACAGGCAAATGTTAGATGGGCAAGAAAATTAGAGGATGTTGGTGTGCATGTGGTCTATGGCTTAGTGGGCTTTAAAACTCATGCCAAGTTATCGTTAATCGTAAGGGAGGAGGCAGATAAGGTCAGGCGCTACTGCCATGTTGGAACTGGAAATTACAATCCAAAGACGGCCAGAATGTATGAAGATTTAGGAATTTTAAGTGCGGATGAGAAATTAGGTGAGGACTTAAATAAATTATTTAATCAATTATCTGGTTTTGCGCCCCAAGCCTCTTACAACCGATTACTAGTTGCCCCAAGAAGTATTCGCCCTGAGTTGCTAGCCAAAATTGATCGCGAGATTGAGAATAAAAAACAAAACAAACCTGCCTTTATTAGATTAAAACTAAACTCATTATTAGATGAGCAGTTTGTGGAGGCGCTGTATCTGGCCTCAATGGCTGGGGTAGAGGTAGATCTAGTGGTGCGTGGTATCTGTGCCATTCGCCCTGGAATTGAAGGGCTCTCTGAAAATATTAGGGTCAAATCCATTTTAGGAAGATTTTTAGAGCACTCTCGAATATTTCACTTTGCAAATGGTGGCGATGATGAGATTTATATCGGAAGTGCTGATCTGATGGATCGAAATCTAAATCGAAGAGTTGAGTCCCTGGTCCAAATTGTTAAAGCCTCTCATAAGCAGGAGTTAATTAGAATTTTTAATCAGTACTTAGATCCACAGATTGCCAGTTGGTTTTTAAAGCCAGATGGCACTTGGCAGCGAGTTAGCCAAACATCTGAAGGTGAGCCGCTAACAGATCTTCACACCCTAATGATTAATGCTTATAAGGAGCAGGTTTGAGTAACACAATTATTGCAGCTGGTGCAGTAGTTTGGCGCAAAAGTGAATCAGGTCAGGTCGAAGTCGTTGTTATTCACCGTCCAAAATATGATGATTGGAGCTTTCCAAAGGGAAAAGCAGATATCGGCGAAGCAGTAATTGCTTGCGCACACCGTGAGGTATTAGAAGAGAGTAATTTAGAAACTCAATTTGGTCCTTACTTAGGTAATGTTGAGTATGAAACTATTGATGGTCCAAAGCGAGTTTACTTTTGGTCGGCTAAGGTAATAACAGCATATCCATTTACGCCAAATAGTGAGGTTGATAAATTAGAGTGGCACTCCTTAAAGAGTGCTAAAAAGATATTAACTTTAGATTCTGATAAAGATATTTTAAGTAAGTTTTCTAAACTTGATTTAGATACTAAACCATTTATTCTGCTGCGCCATGCAAAAGCTATAACTAGGGATGAGTGGCAAGGCGATGATGATGATCGACCCCTGGATTCTCTCGGTAGCTACCAGGCAGATCGATTAGTTCCGATATATGAAGTTTATAAATTAGAACAGATCCACTCCTCCGATGCTATTCGCTGTTTTGACACCGTAAATGCATTAGCTAGAAAACTAAATATTACCCTTGAAGTTAGCGGTAAATTAAGTGAGAGTGCATATAAAAAAGATAAAGAGAAAGCATTTGATTATTGCAAGGATTTAATCAAAGCCGATAAAAGCATTTTGATTTGTAGTCATAACCCAATTTTGCCAAAACTATTTAATAAGTTAACCAAAAAAGCAGAGGTAGAATCTGATGATGAGAAATTACAACCAGCTGATAGTTGGGTGATTCACCGAAATGGTAAAGAGATTATTCAAGTAGATCGGCTTGATGCGCCAACAGCGTAAAGTTTTACGCCTCCATCCAATCCATCCACTTTAAAACTACACCCTCTCGTAAGGCCCATGGGCAAACCTCTAACTCAGCTAAATCTAAATTTCGCATCACACTCTCTGCCACAAAGGCACCGGCCACAATTTGTGAGGCTCTATTTTCAGAAACACCAGGTAGTTTTGCTCGCTCATCAGTGTTCATCTCAGATAACTTAGAAGAAATCTTTCTAATTGCATCAGCTTTAATATTTTTGCCATTTCCATCAAACCAATCACCAGCTAATCTAGCTAAGGTGCGCAAAGTTTTACTAGTTGCAATCGCACGATCTGAATCTTGGTGTTTAACTAGGGTGGGCAGAATTTGCTCTAATTTATTTTCAATATGATCTCGAAGAGCTCTAATACTTTTATCTGTGTATGGATCTCCTGACAAAAAATCTTTAGTCAATCTGGCAGCACCTAATGGAAGTGAGGTGGCAATCTCTGGTGATTCATCCACCCCAGCTGCCATCTCTAAGGATCCGCCACCAATATCAATTACTAGCAATCTGCCACTAGACCAACCAAACCACCTGCGAGCTGCTAAGAAAGTTAACTTCGCCTCCTCTTCACCACTTAAAACCTGTAGATCAATATGAAAATCCTTATTAATTTTACTTATAACCTCTTCACCATTTATTGCCTCACGTAATGCCGATGTGGCAAAGGGTAGTAACTCTTGAGTTTGTACTGAGGCAGATTGTTGAATCGCGCGATTTATACAAGCCCTTAACTTTTCTACCCCTTCATCTGAGATTTGATTATTCTCTTGGATGTATTGCGTAAGTTTTAACTCTTCCTTGTAATTAAAGGTTGGGTTTGGTCTTGCCCCAGGTGAGGTATCAACTACTTGTAGGTGGACGGTATTTGAGCCCACATCTAATACACCAAGGCGCATACGGGCAACCTACATGATTTACTTGCTAAATTTGCTGCGGGATGTGTGGTGATTTATTCATGGCATAATTACGCCCGCAACACGCCTCTCTAGCTCAGTGGTAGAGCAGCCGCCTTGTAAGCGGCAGGTCGTCAGTTCAATCCTGACGGGGGGCTCCAGATTTATCTTCTACTCTTTCCATCATCAATCAAAGTAGAGTTTTGTTATGGCTACTAGAGACTTTGATGTCGTAGTAATCGGCTCTGGCTTTGGTGGCTCAGTGGCAGCACTTCGCTTAACTGAAAAAAATTATAAAGTTGCCATCTTAGAGGCTGGCAAAAGATTTAATGATAAAGATTTTCCTAAGACCTCTTGGCGATTGCGCAAATTTTTATTTATGCCCCGCCTTGGACTTAACGGGATTCAGCGAATTCATGTGCTGCCAGATGTTTTAGTTTTAGCTGGCGCAGGTGTCGGTGGTGGTTCATTAGTTTATGCAAACACCTTATATAAACCACCTGCCTCATACTTTGAAGATAAACAGTGGCGAGATATTACTAATTGGGATCAGGAGTTATCTCCTTGGTATGACCAGGCATCTAGAATGTTAGGAGTTGCGCAAAATCCATACTTTTCCGCCTCCGATAAAGCCATGAAGCAGGTGGCAGATCAAATGGGAGTAGGGCACACATTTAAGTTAGCCCCACTTGGGGTTTATTTTGGTGATGGTGTTGGGGTTAAAGCTAAGGATCCATTTTTTGGTGGTGTAGGTCCAGATCGAAGTGGTTGTTTGCAATGTGGTGCATGCATGACTGGCTGCCGGCAT
>LIBD01000060.1 GCA_001437855.1 Actinobacteria bacterium BACL4 MAG-120820-bin23
AGCAAATCAGCCAGGGGCGATTTAGGATCGGTCTTTAAGGTAAAGGCTAATAAAGTTGAGAAGATCTCATCTGGCCATAGAAACCAACAAGGTATTGTCTTAATTGGTACAAATCTTTACATCTCAGAGCATGGACCACGGGGTGGGGATGAATTAAATTTAATAAAAAAGGGGGCAGATTACGGCTGGCCAACTGTTACCTATGGTGATAAGTACGGCTTTTTTGATTATGTAAAACCAAGTAGACCTGGCACACATGAAGGTTTTGAAAAACCTTTGTACTACTGGGTGCCATCGGTGGCCCCAACTGAGTTAATTCAATTACCTACTAGCTCAACTTGGGGCAGCTGGTCTGAGCAATTAGTGATGGGCACATTAGCAAATCAAACTTTAATCTTTATCCAATTACTAGCTAAGCAAAGGGTGGGCGCGGTAGTAAGTGTGGATGTAGGGCAGCGAATTAGAGATTTAGAGGTAACAAGTACCGGAAGTATCTTGGCCACCACCGATAGTGGCCAATTACTTTTAATAAATGCAGCAGAGTAAAATCTTAGGCAGGTGGTATTAAAGTATTTGCAAAGATCTGCCAAGCAAGTGCTGATTTGGCAACTAAAGATAAGGTTATATAAGTTGCCTCACCTCTTAAGTAATTACTCCATTTGCCTACCTGCTTGTATTGTAAAAACTGCACTAAGGCAAAGGAGTTAAAGAATAAGAAGATAGTTAGAACAATTACATAAACAAAGGCTGGCGCCTTAGTCTCACCCGCACCCCCAATACCAAAGACATAAAAGCAAAGGGCAATCCAGGGCACAATTCCAGTTATGCAACCAAAGATATATGGCAACCAACCACTACTTCCTGGGTTCTCATACTTTTCTTGTAGCCAGCCAAATAAAATCATGGAGGCATTTACGCCAAAGATTGAGATGATGGCGGTGATATCAGCCACCCCAGTTACCTGAGCAATTAGCACAATCATTACCGATGAGCTAATTGAGTACTCAACCCATCTAAAGTAATTACGTTTTGCAAATAAACCAGTGGAGTATCTTGGATAAAACTTAGGGGAGGCGACAATAAAGTGGGCCAGAGCAGATAGTCC
The DNA here is from genome assembly GCA_001437855.1 of Actinobacteria bacterium BACL4 MAG-120820-bin23. Taxonomy (GTDB): domain Bacteria; phylum Actinomycetota; class Actinomycetes; order Nanopelagicales; family Nanopelagicaceae; genus Nanopelagicus. The sequence goes on from LIBD01000060.1 coordinate 1,106, forward strand.
TAAGAAGATTGCCACAGTAAAGCCAATTGGGGTATTAAATAACACAACTGGATCTGCGTATGTACTTCCGGGTGGGCCTGACATATAGGTAGCGGTGATTGGTAGTGAGAAATCACTACTTAAGGCCAAGACAGCGATCATCTGCGCTAGGTGTAATACACCAGCGTAGATATTGGTTTTGCGTAATCTTTCAACAGTTAATGGTTTACTCATATAAAGAGCATACCCAGGAAAGCCTAAAATAAGTGTTTACTTACCCCATGGAGTTTATAAAAAGATTACTGCAATTAATCCTCGGTGCATTTTTAACCTCAGCTGGCCTTTCCCACTTAGGATCAAATCGGCAAGCCTTCCAAGCCCAGGTGCCTACCTGGCTACCAATCGATGCTGATTTTGTAGTTATCGCCTCTGGCCTAGTTGAGATTGCACTGGGTATTACTTTAATTACAACTGTATTTATCTTTACCAAATACCGTAAGGTGATTGGCCTAGCTGCTGCCATATTTTTTATTTTAATCTTTCCTGGAAATATAAATCAATATGTAAATGGCATCGATGCCTTTGGCTTAGATACTGATCAAAAGCGATTAATCAGATTATTCTTCCAGCCCCTACTTGTGCTTTGGGCGCTCTGGGCAAGTGATGGGGTTAAATACTTTTCAAAATTTAGGAGAAAGAGTAGTTAATTTTTACAGCTAAGTGCTGCGCCATCTGCTCTACCGTTAACTTATCTGATGGCTTAAAGCTGCTACTACAAACTACACACCGCATTTGCCACTGCCACCAAGTGGTATCTTCATAACCTAATCTATAGGTAGTAACAAATACCTTGGCCGGCAGTACTCGACATCGCATACATCTACTAGGTGTAATTAACTGATTTACAACCTGGCTCTCTGCTCTAAAGCCATTTTTATAGGTAAAGCCTAAGCCAAATAAATCTACATCTAATAAAAATGCACCTGGATTAATTGATAACTCAAATTGGGCATCAGTAAACTCTTTGTAGGCATAAAAGCCACACTCACACTCTGCCACCGGTGGGATATGTTCTGGATTCTCACTACACACAGCTTGAGCATCAGATAGATACCTATCCCCAGTTAAGCCAGTTAAGGTGGGGGATCTACCAGTTACCATCGCCAACTTATAGCCATGCATAATTTGTGAGGGCAGATCAAAGGCATCTTGGTAGGTTAAATTAGATTGCTTTTCTTTATTGGCAGCACTCTCTAAATCACCTAATCTGCCAACTACTAAAAATGCAATAATAAATCCCAGCGGCACCAGAGATATAAATAGGTAGAGTGCGGTAATTACTATCTGTTGTGGGATTGGGCCATCATCGGTTTCAGAGAAGCCACCTAATAAATAGCCCAAGGCAAGTGCGGATAGGGCAATTACTGGGTATCTTCTTACCCATTTAATTAACCGCTGCCGCTGGCTATTAACACTCATCCCTAAAGGCTAGACCTAAAAGCAAAAAGTTAAAGAGCTCACCCTTAGTAGAGATTTTTTTTCAAGGTGAGGGTGTGTGGCAGTTAATACTTTTATCTAGTGATTTATCAGGTGGTAAGTAATAAGGTAGGCACATCAGAGTTAAGCAAGTTAAGGGGAGATTAGATGGCTGAGATCGGTGAGCCAGATCGAGTTGTTAGGCGAGAGCGAGATCCGGTAATTACCCCAGCACTTCCGATACCAACACCAGAGCTTGAGCCAGCCAAATAATTTGAAAAACTTACGGGATTTTAAAAACTTTAATCTAAAGGAGTTTGACTCACTTCTAATTGAGAGATTAAATAATTGGTCACTGCCAGTACTTAGAGTCTCACTGGGTATTATTTTTATCTGGTTTGGCGCGCTTAAGCCATTTGGTGATTCACCCGCGAATGAGGTTATTACTAAAACCATCTACTGGTTTGATCCAGATATCTTTATTCCAATTCTTGGCTTTTGGGAGATATTAATTGGTATCTGCCTGCTCTATACCCCACTAATTAGAGTTGGCTTATTTTTACTAGCTCTGCAAATGCCCGGCACATTCTTGCCCTTGGTATTACGCCCGGAGATCTGCTTTATCGATGCCCCCTTTAACCTAACGCTAGAGGGGCAATACATAATTAAGAACTTAGTTTTAATTGGCGCAGCCATGGTGGTCGGTGGCAAATTAGCACCGATTAAACGGGTAGAAAATTAAATTACTCATCTCTACCAACTACTCTCACAGTTAGTACATTTATATAGTGGATCACGCCCGGTAACACAACAGCCACCAACTTCAAACTTATCAAAATCAAAGTTTTCAACATCGGGAAAGCCATAGGCGATCTTTTTTACCTGGGTGGAATTACAGGCTGGGCAGATTAGGCGAGTTCTCATTGGTAGGGAAAAAAGTAGCAACTACCACTGACAGTTTGGTAAAGAGTGCGTCAAGGTGAGTATCTTTACCCCATGGAGAACAATCAATCACCCAGTAATCAATTCCCAATTGTTGAGGCAACTAGGGATGGCTTTATTAGATTTGCCGATTTCTCTGGGGTCTCAACTAGAGCTCAGTACTGGTACTTCGTCCTATCTACCACCATTGCAACGGTAATTGCCCAAATTGCTTTTGGAGATTTTGGCGGCAATGTAGTTTCATTTATTACCCTCATCCCCACAATCGCAGTTGCCGTCAGAAGGATGCATGATGTGGGCAAGAGTGGTTGGTTTATCTTAGTTCCCATCTATAACCTGGTTTTAGCGGTTTCCCCAAGTACGCCAAGAATATAACCGGCTGGTTGTCACTACCTACTGTTACCTTCCTACCTAATATCGTAAGTACTTTTAGGGGGAGTAGATATGTTGGAGTTTTTACTACTATTTGTTTTCTTTTACTGGGTATTTTCTAGATTTGATAAGAAACGAAAAAAGCGCAAGCTATTTAAACCCTCATTAGATCAGGAGCTGGCCGAGTTAATTCAGGCCGAGGATAACTCAACTGGAATTGCACTCTCAGTCAAACAATACCTACTAGATGTATTAGATGATGATAAAAATGATCGAGAGAAGTACTCAGATGCTCGTCTTGCTCAAGGTCAGTTGATCTTAGATAAGGCAGGATCCTCCGCCCTCTACTTCATGGCAGATATCGCCACCCAACTATCAATTGTGGCAAGTGCTCAAATAAATGGCATTCCAAACAATGTTGAAGCAGAGCTACGCGGGGCAGCCACACCCGAAAACATAATAAATAAGGTGATAAAGATCTGAGCTTTATTTAATTACTCAAGCTCCTCGATTGAAATTATTTTCTCAGTAAACTCAATCTCTTGCTCAACTCCTTCAGCCGCTAAGGTAAATTTAATTGCATCAAAGGCATTTGCTCGCACCACACTGATATCTGGATCTGCATATCCAACTAAACCAGCCTCATCACAATCAACCTCCCAATTATTACCATCCTTATAAAACCTAACTTCAACCTTTACTTTATTTTGTGTACTAATTTGTATCTCCCTTAAATAGAAAGCATCATATTTCTGTCGGATTTATTGCTCTCTAGGATCGATCTCAATAATTTTTTCAGAAAATTCAATTGGATTGTTCACGCCCTCTGTCTCAAGGGTAAATTTGATTGCGTCAAAAACATTTTCTCTAACGATATTTAGGTCTACATTGCCATACCCGGCTAAACCGACCTCCTCACACTCGGCATCCCAAACCCCATTAATTTGAAAAAAACTCACCTCCACAATTAATGGCTTTGCTCTTACTTGATCTTGTGTACTAATTTGTATGCCTCCTCTTCACTTAATAGTGCTCGCTTGACCAAAAGATTTTTGATCACATAACCAGGTATTTCAACTGAATCATGCCAATGGAAAGTGATTGACATTCGGCCATTTGCAATCAAAATTTTATGTGACCCACCCTTTTTTGTATTAAGCCTATAATTTAGCGGATTTGAGCATAGTAATCTATAGAAAATACCTGCTTTTAATGATTTAAATTTTCGCACCAAGTATTTCTACTAGAAATACAATTTGCAATTTTTTTCTATCCACAACTATCAAAATGTCACTCTAAGTAGTTATGATTAACCCATGGGATTTATTGCAGATTTTAAAGCTAGGCGTGCAGCTAAAAGAGCACAAGCCCAATTTGAATTAGAAAGCTACCAATGGCAATCAGAGTTAGATCTATTAAATACC
>LIBD01000061.1 GCA_001437855.1 Actinobacteria bacterium BACL4 MAG-120820-bin23
CATTTATAAAGGTCGAAGAAACTCGATTATGAACAATTACACCAATTACTATAACAATAATAAACGCAAATAAAATGTTAGTCGACAATACTTTTAGGCTAAGAGATTGTTTTATCTTAACCCAACTTTTTAGCATTTTAGTTTTTTCCTACTCCAGCTTTATATCCAACACCTCTCACTGTTAAAACATATTTTGGATTATCAGCATCAATTTCAATTTTGGATCTAAGTCTTTGAACATGAACATTTACAAGTCTGGTATCAGCTGCGTGTTGATATCCCCAGACTTCATTTAATAATGCCTCTCTAGTAAATACTCTTCCAGGTTCTTTTGCTAGTGCAACTAATAAATCAAACTCTAATCGAGTAAGAGGTATCTCTTTTTGATTGCTAATAACTTTATGTTCCATTTGATCAATAGTTAAGTCTCCAATTACTAGTGACCCAATTCGAGCACTTCTACGAAGTCTTGTTTTTATCCTTGCTACCAATTCTTGTGGTTTAAAGGGTTTAATCATGTAATCATCTGCTCCGGCTTCAAGCCCTAAAACAACATCCTGGGTATCACCTTTTGCAGTTAACATAACAATTGGCACCATTGAAGTCTCTCTAATTATTTTACAAACCTCAACACCATCAATGCCCGGGAGCATCACATCCAACAAAACTAAATCAGGTGTATGTTGATTAAAAATATCCATTACTTGGTCACCACGATTTACTAAATCAACCTCCATGCCAGCACCGGTTAGTACGATGCTTAGCATTTCAGCTAAGTCTTGGTCGTCATCTACGACCATGACTAGTGGCATTTATGAACCGTGTTCCCAGGAATTTAGGTAAAGCTCTTGTGCGGGGGTTAAAACATCTAACTTAGCGCCCATACTTTCAAGCTTTAATCTTGCAACATCCTTATCGATTATTGATGGCACATCATGTAAGCCAGCAGGTAGATCTTTGCCTGACTTTAATAACCATTCAGCTGTTAATGCCTGATCTGAAAAAGACATATCCATTACTGATGCAGGATGGCCTTCAGCAGCTCCAAGATTTGCCAACCTACCCTCGGCAATAAGTAATATACGCCGGCTATCGGCCATTACATATTCATCAGTTTGGTGGCGCATCTTTGAATTTTTCACTTTAGCATTTTTCTCTAGCCACGCAACATCAATTTCAATATCAAAGTGGCCTGAATTTGCCAGAATCGCACCATCTTTCATTTGCTTAAAATGTTCATCTCGTAATACATCGCGGTTTCCAGTTACTGTAATGAAAATATCACCAATTGCTGCTGCTTGTGTCATTGGCATAACTCTAAAACCTTGCATAAGAGCGTCTAATGCCTTAGTTGGATCAATCTCAGTAACCACTACCTCGGCGCCTAATCCCTTCGCGCGCTCTGCAACACCCTTACCGCAATATCCAAAACCTGCAACTACAACTACTTTTCCAGCAACTAAGGTATTAGTGGCGCGAAAAATTGCATCAAACGTTGATTGTCCAGTGCCGTATCGATTATCAAACATGTGCTTTGTGTCAGTATCGTTTACTGCAATCATTGGAAACTTTAAAGCTCCATCTTTTGCCATTTGGCTTAATCTGATAACACCTGTAGTTGTCTCTTCACAGCCAGCTAGTACTCCATCAATTAATTCTGTTCTAGATGTATGTATTACATTTACTAAATCGCAGCCATCATCAAATACTAATTGTGGTTTGATATCTAATGCCGAATTAATATGTTGATAAAAACCATCGCGATCAACAGCATTTTTTGCAAACACTGAAATTCCATATTCATAAACTAAGGCGGCCGCAGTTTCATCTTGAGTAGAGAGTGGATTAGATGCACAAAGAGCAATCTCTGCTCCACCAGACTTCAAAGCTAACATCAAATTAGCAGTCTCAGTAGTTACGTGCATACAGGCTGCAATTCTGATCCCATTAAATGGCTTCTCTTTTGAAAACCTATCCTTTATTTGTGACAACACTGGCATGTTACGGGCTGCCCACTCAATTCGTTTTTTTCCTTCAGCCGCAAGTGCTGGATTGGCGACATCACTCTTAATTCCAGTTGTTGTGTTCATTCTTCTCCTATAAATAATGTGGCTTAAATAATTAATTGCAAGGGGCTAAAGATACCCTGCTTGCCACACATTTATCACCTTTTGATTTGGGTTAGTACTTCATCCCTTATCTTGGCCATGAGTTTTGGTGTATCGGCCTCAACATTTAACCTAAGTAGCGGCTCTGTATTTGAAGCCCTTAGGTTAAACCACCACTGATCTGTCGAGATAGTTAAACCATCCAATTCGTCAATCTGATGCTTACCTTCATACTTCTTTTTTATCGCCATAATAGATTTTTGTGAGTTTTTTACTTTGCTATTTATCTCACCGCTAGAAAAGTAACGATTATAAGGTTGGAGTAACTCAGACAAAGTTTTGTCTGTATTCATTAGTTCAGCAAGAGCATATAAGGCTGCAAGCATTCCAGAATCTGCCTTCCAGAAATTTTTAAAATAAAAATGCCCTGAATGCTCACCTGCAAAAATAGCACCAGTTTCTGCCATTAAGTTCTTGATATAGGAGTGCCCAACGCGGCTGCGTACTGCAACACCTTTATTCTCAGCAATTACTTCAGGAACTGTTTTTGATGAAATTAGATTATAAATAATTGTCGACTTAGGGTTCTTTTTCAATTCACTTACAGCAATCAAAGCAGTAAGGGCAGATGGATTAACTAACTCACCTCTTTCATCTATTAAAAAACATCGGTCGGCATCACCATCAAAAGCAAGACCAATATCAGCTTTCTCTTTTTTAACTTTTTTCTGAAGATCTTTTAAATTTTCTGGCTCGATCGGATTAGCTTCATGATTTGGAAAATTGCCATCTAATTCAAAATACATGGGATATAACTCAACATTAAGTTTGCTCATGACTGCTGGAGCAGTAAATCCAGCCATACCATTGCCAGCATCAATAACTACTTTAAGTTTTTGTTTAGAGAAGGTTTTCTTTGGGAATTGTTTTATTAAATAATCAACATATTCACTTAATAAATCTTTTGAAGTAACTTTTCCAACGGGCCTGGTGGAAATTGGAATACCTTTTTCAATAAACTCTTTAATCAAAAGTAAGCCAGACTCTTGCCCGATTGGCCTTGCTCCACTCTTACATAACTTCATTCCATTATATTTTGCAGGGTTATGACTGGCAGTAAACATAATTGCAGGCAAGTTAAGTTTGCCACTAGCAAAATACAACATATCAGTAGATGCCAACCCAATTCTGATTGCATCCATGCCTTGGCTGGTAACGCCATCGCAAAATGCCTTGGCTAATGATGCCGAAGAGGAGCGCATATCCTCACCTATGACAATTGTGGCTGGCTCTCTTTCATACTCTAAAAATTTTGCAAATGCGACTCCAACAGAAAAGGAGAATTCTGGAGTTATTTCATTTTTAACTAAGCCTCTAATGTCGTAGGCTTTTATAATTTTATCTAGCATTTAATCTGTGAACCTTAAATAAATATTAAAATTTAAGTTGAAGGTAATACGCGTAAATGTCCACGTCTACCTAACTCAGGCTGCATCGTTTTTCCACTTACATCATAGTTTGCAACCTCTCTAACAGCATTTGCAATTGCCATTAAATCTTCTTCGGTTGGACCTGTGTTGTTATTTATAACTTCCTCTTTAATTACATTCCAACCAACTGGAACCGTTAATCGTTCACTATGAATTGGACATAAATCATAACTATGTGGTTCGGCATAGGTAGCTAGCGGGCCAAGTACTGCAGTTGAGTCAGAATAGATATAAGTTAGTGTCTTTATTGCAGCACCAGTGCAACTTGCTCTAGAACACCTTCTGACTGAAGACCTTTTCATATGAACAGGTTATATGGGGTTGATTGGAAAAGCTGGGATTTAACGGCGTGTGATTACCGAGACATCCGAAATTGGCTCATAGGCGATTTCCAGATTAGCACCATTATTCATTGGAATCGTGCTTATACCTATATTCCCAGTAAGTGGTAACAATATAACGCCACCGCTTATCCCCTCATTATTTGCAAAAATTTGTAACCTATTTAAACCTACTGGTGATTGCCATGAAATAAAATCTTTACCTGTAATTTTCTTCTCAACCTTTCTGCCATTAATTCCATTAGCCTTTATGAGGACATCAATTTTGTCCCCTGTAAAAGTTAAGATTGGACGTGATCCAGTTAAATTGGCACTCCAACTTTTAATTGGATCTGAGGCGGCTGTCCAGGTAATTTCATTACTGCGACCAAATGTAAAGTTTGAAAGAATACTTGCTAAAACGGGTTGGTCAGAATCTATGAAAAGTGAAAATGGCTGGTTCGATGGGGTGTTACTAAGTGGAATACTCAATACTTTTTGACTTGATGCTTTTACCTCAGATAATCCTTCTGGAACAAAATTTCCATCATCTGAATTAATCGTAACCTCTATATTTGCATCTATCTTACCTGGTACAAATAATCGTAAGCTATGACTAATTGAATTGTTATTGCTATTTAAACTTCTAACTAAGCCCGGAATCGAAACTAATCTAACTTGTTTACTTGGAGCAGCGATAGCTGATACAAAATCTGCACCTAAAGATTTAAGTCCCCTTTTTCGCTCATCAAACAAAAATGAGCTGACTCGACCAGATTTAGTATTAACCGCAATAGCGATCTCTTCCTCTCCAGGAGCTAATGTATCTACCGAAATCTTTTTAGTTGAGTTTTGAGAAATTAAAAAATTTCGCTCTTCAATTGGCCCATTTGGTGTGAACACTTCAACCGTTACATTTGAATCAGAAAAGCCACTATTTACAATAAAAAGTAATGACTTACTAGTTACAGCTCCAGAACCACCAATAAACCACTGTTGACCATTACTCACCGAGCAAGGCACAACTGCTTTCCATTTATTATTCGCAAAGGTAAGTGCTGTATCAGAGTTTCCTTCCATCAAGATAGATGATTTTGTCAACGGAATTTGACTTGAACGTCCAGGGTTTAACTTCTTGCTAGTGCCATCAATTAATCTTCGACCTATTTTTGCTGAAGCAACACCTGCAATCGAAGAAATGTCATTGCCGATTGCCGGACATACTGTTGCAGGATAAGCAGAAGTAACCTTAATTTGATCAGCTCGTTCTGGGGCAAGTAAGGAGATAAGTAATGCAGTTAAAAGGAATATTACTAACGCAATAAATTTAATTGAGAATCTATTTTTCATA
>LIBD01000062.1 GCA_001437855.1 Actinobacteria bacterium BACL4 MAG-120820-bin23
GATTGCAACTCAATCCCATGATCACTAACTAAGTTAGCTACGCGCAGAATTTGATTTGCCGTGTTAATAATCTCTGGAGTAGATCTATAGCCGGTAGATAGCCGGAAAACTTGGGCATTTGGAAATCTATTCTTGAAATTTAACAAAAAGTTTGAGGTTGCACCAGCAAATGAGTAGATAGTTTGTGCTGCATCCCCAACCACACAAATCTCCTCCCGATTTCCTAGCCATAAATTTAGTAATCGTTGCTGAAGTGGTGAGACATCTTGATACTCATCAACTGTGAAGTATCGATATTGATCCCTGATTCGCTCTCTAACTCCGCGATCCTCCTCTAGCATTCCGACCGTTAAAAGTAAGACATCCTCAAAATCCAAGGTGCGCTCTTGTCGTTTTAAGGATTCATAAGCTTCATAAACTTGAGAAATCATTCCTAGATTTTCACTTGCACTCTTATTGTTAGGCAACTTAACTAAGCGATTACTTTCAATTGCCTTTTCATGGTAATTCTCTGGTGAAATCTCCAAAACTTTTGCCCATTCAATCTCACCTGCAATCTCACGCAGCACTGCAGCCTGGGCTGGAACTGCAACCTCGGCTCGTTCAATTGCTTGACTTACAAATCCAGATTTTGTGGTCAACAGGGTGGGAAATTGACCACCAAATGCATACGGCCAAAAATATAGAAGCTGTTTAATCGCTGCGGAGTGAAATGTCCGGGCAGAAACATTTGGCACTCCAAGTGCTCTAAGTCTGGCTCGCATCTCACCCGCTGCTCGAGCAGTGAAAGTTAGCGCTAATACCTTGGTTGGATCAGTCACACCAGAATTAATTGCATATGCAATCCGATTAGTAATTACTCTTGTTTTTCCAGTACCCGCACCAGCAATTACACAAACTGGGCCACGGATTGCTGTTACAACAGCTAATTGCTCAGCATCTAATTCAGTTAATATCTGTTTACTATCTACCGCCATGACTCATTACCCTTTAAATCAGTATCTGCCGCATCTCCGTACCAAGCCCTTATCATTTGCCTGGCCACACTTATCTCTAGTGGCAAAATTAGCGAATTATTTAAAATAGCTTGCTTCATATCAGATCTTGAAAACCAACGGATCTCCTCAATCTCTTCGCCATCAGGTCTGGCTAACTCTGGAGTATTGGTAACTGCTTCAAATGCAATCATTAACGAAGCTGGAAATGGCCACGGCTGGGACCCAAGGTAATTAATCTGGGTTAATTTAACGCCAGATTCTTCTTCAACCTCTCTAATCACACAGTTCTCAAATGATTCACCAGGCTCTACAAAACCGGCAAAGGTAGAGAATCTATTTTTTGGCCAAACTTTTTGCCGACCAAGCAAGATTCGATCTGTCTCATCTTTTACTAAAACAATTATTGCACCATCAGTTCTTGGATAATGCTCACTATTATCGGTCAAACATTTTCTTACCGCACCAGCTGATATCACAACTGTTGGACCACCGCATTGTGAGCACATTGGATGTTTTTGGTGCCAATTTGCTAAACCTTGAGCATGTACTGCAAGGCCAATATCTCGAGGTGATAAAAACGTTCCAACCTCACGTAATGTCTTTAGTTCATACTCACTCTGAATATCTTCAGATAAGTGGCGAATAAAAAATGTTTGGTTATCTTTAAGCCCTAAAAAATAATCGGTTGCAGATTGATAAGAACCCAGTAAGTCACCGGGTGTAAAAAGTAATTGGTTTTGCCTTGTGGAAAATCTCTCATTTACAAAAATCATTACATTTGATGTTGGCCAGATAGATTTTAAATGGGCCTCATCGGTGCGCAGATGGGCAGCTCTATCCACCTCAGCTACTGCAAGTGGAAGTTTTAGTGGTTTTTTGGGCGCCATCACCTGCCGACCCTACTAGCCTGTCGTCATGGTTGTCGCCCCCGGTCAGAACATGAGAGTGCTCTCGTGGAATATCTTGCATGGCCAGGTCATCCCGCCAGCTAATCAAGTTGACCAGCTTGCCAGTTTAAAAAGTGCAACTGCTCAAGTGGTATCAAATTACCAACCAGATTTTATTTGCTTGCAAGAGGTTGACTACCAACAACCAAGATCGGATTTTTTAAACCAAACAAAAATTATTGCCGAATCTTCTGGGCTTAAATACTGGGCCTTTTTACCTGCAATTTTTGGCACTCCTGGTGAGAAGTGGAAAAAAGTCACTAATCTGGAGCAATCCATTATTACTGCTGAAAATGAATCAATCAATACAGCTAAGAGTTATGGAATCGGTATTGCTACAAATCAACCTATTAAAAAACTTTATGCTAAAAAACTTGGAAAATCAGTAATCGGTATGCCGCTGTTAATTCCTAATGAAAAGGGAACTGGGGTTAGATTTATCTATGTTAAAGATGAACCCAGGGTTGTGTTAATTATTGAGCTAGAAAATGGAATAACTATTGCTACGACCCACTTATCATTTGTACCTGGGGTAAACATCTACCAATTAAATCGAATTAGTTTTTTGCTAAGAAATATACCGGGTGAAAAAATTCTAGCTGGTGATCTAAATTTACCTGGAAATTTGCCATCAAAATTAAGTGGCTTTAGATCGTTGGCTGCAGCTGCTACCTATCCGAGCTGGAAAGAGAAAATTCAATTTGATTACATTATGGCTAAAAAAGGTTTAATAAAAAATAATAAGGTTGCCGCTACGCTGATAAAAAGTACTGGTAGACCAATAATTTCAGATCATATTCCAATTGGGGTAGAGCTTAAATTTCAATAGGAACCTTTGAAATCAACGCCTTTAGTTGTTCTTGATTCATTATGTCAGCCGGCCTTACAGTTTGATTATCTGCAACATAATGAAAGGCTGCGCTGATATTTTCAATTGGTACAGATTTTAATTTTGAATAGGCTAGTCGATACATGGCAAGCTGAATTGCAGCTGTTTCTAAATCATCACCTGATTTAACTTTGCCAGTTTTCCAATCAACAACCTCATACTTATCATTTCCGAGCTTATATACCGCATCAATTCTTCCTCGAATCAATATGCCATCAATCATCGTTTCAAAGCCAAATTCAATATCGGCAGGAGTTTTTGCAGCCCACTCACTTGCCAACCAGGAGGATTGTAATTTCTCTAATGGCGCATCTGATTGCAAATCAACTGCTTGCAGGCTTTGATTAAATAACTCATCCATGGAGATTAGGGATGGATGATTAAAATGATTTTCAAGCCATAAGTGAAATTCAGTTCCCCTGCGAGCATATTTATCTATGTGATTTGGCATTGGCCGGCGAATCCTAAGCGCTAGCTCTTGTGGCTCTTTTGCCAAATAAAGCAGGGTTGAAACCGATAATCGAGTTGGTAATACAACTTTCAAATACTTTTCTTTACCCTTAATTTCATTTATTATCGCTTGCATATCAAATAAAATAGATTTTTGCTCATCATTATTGGTAGTTGAAAGTTGCTCCTCAATTTTCATAATTGATGATTGATTAGTTAATTCAGCTACCTTACGCAAACTCTCAACATTATGGTTTAGGCTTGGCCAACTGGCTGTTCTCGGATTTTCCTTAATTGGATTTATGCCAACTGGCACATCAGTTTCACTAATTATGCTCGCACCTTCAATATCTTTTGTAGCGGTAGCAAAGATCTCAAATAACTGACTTGGGTCAACTGGTTTATTGCCACTTCTAAAATGCGAGGTAGTGCAAAGCAGACCTTGTTTTGCTCTAGTGATAGCAACGTAGGCTAATCGTCGTTCCTCCGTTAGCTTACGAGCCTTCCATTGATCATCAAATCCTTCTAAAGCTTTTTTTAAATTCTTGTTATCTGAAATTTTCTCAAAGTTAATTGCTGGCAATTGCTCAAAGTCTCCCCGCAAAGTGACTGGAATCGAACCGGCATTACTAATCCAGTTGTCAGATTTTTTACCAATGCTTGGAAAATTTCGATCTGCTAAACCAGGAATGGCAACATAATCCCACTCCGCCCCTTTTGCGGCATGAATCGTTAATATCTGAACAGCATCACTTCGAACATCAACTTCAGCTGGTTTTAATCCCCCCTCTGCCTCTTCGGCAACTTTAAGCCATTGCAAAAATGAAATTAAAGTTCCACCATTTTTTTCAAATCTGGCAGCCTCATCTAAGAATCGATCTAGATTTCTCCTGCCATTTTGCCAACCATCTCTAACTAAAACCTCACTGTCTAATGATAAAAATTGCTCAGCTTCATTAATAGCTTCGGTAATCGAGCCCGTTAGTGATCTTCTAAGTGAGCGCAGGGAGAGTGAAAATCTTCGTAACCGCTCAAGCCCTTCACTGCTAAATTTCGGAGTTGAGTGATAATTTGAAAACTCACTTGGAGTTAGAGTTAATAACTGTTCTAGCGATTCAATTATTGATCCAGATGCAAACTCATCCGCTGTTTCAATCACCTCAACATTTTCTTCTAGGGCTTGTTTTAACTGTTTGCCCCTTGAGTATTCATTTGATTTTGCAAAAGATTTTGTGAATGCACCAAGTGCCATCAAATCTTTCGCTCCTAAAGCAATATGTGGGCCGGTTAGAAGGCGCATTAAAGCTGTTCCTGAATCTGGCATAGTTAAACTTCTTAATAAAGCAACAATGTCAGATATCTCTGGGGTATGAATTAATCCACCCACACCTGGAATATCAGTTGGAATGCCCAGATCTAGTAACGCACTTTGAATTTGATCTATCTGGGATCGATTACGCACCAATACCGCAAAGGTAGTTTTCTCATTTACTAAAGAAGCTTGGCGGTTTTTATCAAACCAATACTTACTAAAGTATTCAGCTATTGCATTTGCCTCCTGTGCTTGCGTTTCATATATTCCACACCCAACCTCACCAATTTGAGCATTTGATCGTGCAGATAATTTCTCTACATTCTCTTGAGTTGAAATTGAATCAATCATTACATTTGCCAGATCTAGTATTGATTTATCATTTCGCCAAGTTGTCAGCAGGGTATATCGAGTAGCTTTACTATTAAATGATTGAGCGAAGGTATCTAAGGTTTCTGAACTGGCACTGCGCCAACCGTAAATTGCTTGATTTGGATCTCCGACAGCTGTAACTGGATGATTATTACCGAATAAGTTTGATAAGAACTTAATTTGATTAAAAGATGTGTCTTGATACTCATCAAGTAATACAACTTTATATTTACTACGCTCAATTACGCCGATATCATCATTGTGTTTA
>LIBD01000063.1 GCA_001437855.1 Actinobacteria bacterium BACL4 MAG-120820-bin23
TGAACTGATTACTAGGTCAGTAAGTCCTGCTACTTCCGCTTACTTGAACCGCTTTTAGCAAGTACTAGGATGAATATCAAGGAGAGAGTAACAAGTAAGAATTTCATAATTTAACTTTACCAAAACCTAATTGATACGCCTTTTCTTTACTTTCACTTGATATCGGTAGGTTCTTTAAATCTCTAATTTCTCAACCCCAGGTTGAGACTTATCTGTCGTATTTTGTGGAAAAAAATCTTTTATTAAGCTTAAGACTGAGCGCACGCTCATTCAAAGACTCAGGAATCACTTGATGTGATGAACACATCAATTAGAGTTGAGTCAAACAGTGACGGGCTGGGGTTGAATTTTAACTATGAAAATTAGGGCTCGTAAAAAAACTTCAGGGCCTAATGTTACGGGGTTGGAGTGCGATGAGGATTGATTCTCAATACGCAAGAGAAATATGATCTACCTTAAATATCTGAATTTTTTATTTATAAAAACAACCAAGGTTGCTGGAACATCCTTTGAATTAGCTTTGTCAAAATTTGCTAGCCCAGAATGCATAGTCACACCGCTAACTAATGACGATGAAATTAAAAGAAAATCACTTGGTTTTAGGGGTCCGCAAAACTATAGATATAGCATCTCTGAATTCAAAAAGATTCCTCGGAAGGAAATATTTAAATCAGCGCTTAACCGCTCAATCCCTCAGAAATACTGGAATCACATACCAGCAAGAGACATTAAAAAAAGAATGCATCGCGATGAATGGGAAAACTGCTTCAAGGTTTCAATAGTAAGAGATCCCTTTGATATGGCTGTATCACGGTATTACTGGGACATTGATACCGAAAAGAATAGAGCACGGATTTCTTTCGATAGTTATATCTCGCTGAATCCTTCTGTACTTACACTAAACAAACGTATAACTCACGTGGAGAATCAGAGCTGTTTAGACTTTGAAATACGATACGATCGCATTAATGAAGATGTTGAAATTCTTGAGCAGAGATTTCCAGCTTTGCAGGGGCTTTCCAGTGTATTTAAACAAATCAATGCGAAAGCAGGCTTTAGGGATAAATCCAAAACACTCGCAGATATATATAGAGATTCGCCTAAAGCTCATCGGATTATTAGTGCCGTTTGTAAGGAAGAAATTGAGCTCTATAAATTTGAAATTCCGAACTGGTAACACAACCATTAAGTGTAGAAATTCCTAAAAAACTTGATAAGTTCTAAGATCATTGGAAATTGAACGGCAAGTTGTTTAAAGCCTACTTCGCAATAATTATTACCATAACAGGACTTTCCAATTGGGTCGAGAATTCCGGGTGATTACTAGATCAGTAGGTGACAACAAAAATGACTTACTTTTACCAACTCAGTGAGTTATTCTTGAAAATATCTGCCAAACCATTTGGCATTTACGTTCAAAAGTGCGCCTGGCAGGAATCGAACCTGCGACCTACTGCTTAGAAGGCAGTTGCTCTATCCGACTGAGCTACAGGCGCATTATTTGAACGGGCTAAGTCTACCGATCACAACAGGTAAGGTTTGACCCTATGGCTGAGTTTATTTACACGATGAAAAAGGCGCGAAAAGCGCATGGCGACAAAGTAATTCTTGATGATGTGACTTTGATGTTTTTACCTGGTGCCAAGATTGGCGTATTAGGTCCAAATGGTGCGGGTAAATCTACGGTGCTACAAATTATGGCAGGGCTGCAACAGCCATCAAATGGTGAGGCGTTTCTATCACCTGGTTACTCAGTTGGAATTTTATTGCAGGAGCCACCCCTTAATGAGGATAAAAATGTCTTAGAGAATGTGCAAGAGGGTGTGGCAGAGACGATTGCATTATTAAATAGATTTAATGCCATCAGTGATGAGATGGCAAACCCAGAGGCAGATTACGACAAATTATTAGCTGAGATGGGAAATCTGCAAGAAAAGTTAGATCACTTAAATGCTTGGGATTTAGATTCACAGTTAGAGCAGGCAATGGACGCGCTGCGCTGTCCACCACCGGATGCTGATGTGAAGGTGTTATCAGGAGGTGAGCGCAGGCGAGTTGCACTTTGTAAATTGCTATTACAAAAACCAGATCTATTGCTCCTAGATGAGCCAACGAATCATCTAGATGCTGAATCTGTGCTTTGGCTAGAGCAGCACTTAAGTAAGTATGAAGGCACAGTGGTGGCAATTACCCATGATCGATACTTCCTCGACAATGTTGCGCAATGGATTTTAGAGCTAGATCGCGGACGTGCTTATCCATATGAAGGAAATTACACAACTTATTTAGAGACTAAAGAAGCACGGATGAAGGTTGAAGGACAAAAAGATGTTAAGCGCGCCAAGCGATTAAAAGAGGAGCTGGAGTGGGTAAGGATGAATGCCAAGGGCAGACAGGTAAAGTCCAAAGCACGTCTGGCTAGATATGAAGAGATGGCAGCTGAGGCGGATAAAACTCGTAAGTTAGATTTTGAAGAGATTCAAATTCCACCAGGACCTCGCCTTGGCGATGTTGTAGTTGAATCCAAACACTTAGTTAAAGGCTTTGATGATCGTATCTTGATTGATGATCTCTCATTTACCTTGCCTAGAAATGGCATTGTGGGAATCATTGGGCCAAATGGTGCTGGAAAAACTACCTTGTTTAAAACTATTTTAGGAATGGAAAAAGCAGACTCTGGTGAGGTTAAGGTTGGTGAGACGGTAAAGATTTCATATGTTGATCAATCACGAAGTGGTATTGATCCAAAGAAATCATTGTGGGAGGTAGTCTCTGATGGCCTTGATTTTATAAAGGTTGGAAATGTGGAAATGCCAAGTAGAGCATATGTCTCTGCCTTTGGTTTTAAAGGACCTGATCAACAAAAACCAGCTGGGGTGTTATCAGGGGGTGAGCGAAATAGATTAAATCTAGCTCTTACCTTAAAGCAGGGTGGAAATTTATTACTACTAGATGAGCCAACCAATGATTTAGATGTGGAGACACTTGGTTCATTAGAGAACGCTCTCCTAGAGTTTCCAGGGTGTGCGGTTGTGATCTCCCACGATAGGTGGTTTCTAGATCGAGTTGCTACCCATATTTTGGCTTATGAGGGTGAATCTAAGTGGTTTTGGTTTGAAGGAAACTTTGAAAGCTATGAAGAGAATAAGATCTCTCGCCTTGGCATTGATGCCGCCCGGCCCCACCGTGCTACCTACCGTAAGTTAACTAGATAATTTTAAAGTAAAGGATGCGAAGATGAAATACACCCATAAAGCATTTGTTCGCTGGGATGATTTAGATGCATTTGGCCATGTAAATAACGCTAAGTATTTAACTTATGCCCAAGAGGCAAGATTTGATTGGGGTTGGTACTCATTTGCTGAAAAAAATGAGCAGCCAGTATTAATGGAGATGGTAGTTGCTCGGGGTGAGGTGGATTACCTACTGCCAATTACTGAGGGTGGTTGTTTTTATGATGTTACTTTATGGGTAGATTCAATTGGTAACTCATCCTTTGTTAATGGATATGAGATTACAAAAGATGGTGTGGTTTATGCCAAGATGAAAACGGTGCAGGTAACAATTGATTTAAGTACTAGAAAATCTAGGCCAATAAATGCTGCCGAGCGAGAGTTTTTAACCAAGTTTTTAATTTAAGTAATTAAATCTTCACTTAAGGTAGAGTTAAATAATGAAATCTAAGCTCCATCCAGCCTGGATTGTTGCTGGAATAACTTTTGCTACCTTATTTGCCTCTGCCGGCTTTAGAAGTGCCCCTTCAGTATTAATTTTGCCACTAGAGGATGAGTTTGGCTGGCGGCGTGATGTTATCTCTGCTGCTCTTGCAATAAATGTTTTACTCTTTGGATTGACCGCACCCTTTGCTGCAGCACTTATGGATCGCTTTACTGTACGCAAGGTAGTCATGAGTGCACTTTCAGTTATTGGGATTGGCGCACTTCTTACAATTTGGATGAATCAAAGTTGGCACCTAATGCTCCTTTGGGGGGTTGTGGTAGGTATTGGTACTGGTTCAATGGCACTAGTCTTTGCCGCCACAATTGCAAATAGATGGTTTGTTAAAAAACGTGGTTTGATAATTGGGGTATTAACAGCAGCTGGCGCCTCTGGGCAATTGGTTTTCTTACCAACATTAGCCAGGCTTGCCCAAGATCCAGGGTGGCGAGCATCTTCAGTCATGATCTCAATCGCAGCTTTTTTGATGGTGCCTTTGATTTATTTATTTCTAAAAGAAAATCCACAATCTATAAATACCACTCCCTATGGCGCAGCAGATAATTGGCAGCCACCAGTATTAGAAAAAGGGAATGCAGCTAGGGTGGCAATAGTGACATTAAGGGATGCGGCCAAGGTTAGAAACTTTTGGTATCTCGTTGGATCTTTTTTTATTTGTGGTTTATCTACCAGCGGTTTAATTGGCACTCACTTTATTCCAGCAGCTCATGATCATGGGATGGCGCAGGTTACCGCCGCTTCCTTACTAGCCTTAATTGGTGTTTTTGATGTTGTTGGAACTATTACCTCTGGTTACTTAACTGATCGAATTGATCCTAGGAAATTACTATTTTTCTACTACCTACTTCGAGGCTTATCTCTATTTTTGCTGCCTTCAATTCTGTTTTCAACGGTTGAAGCTTCTACTTTAGTTTTTGTAATTTTTTATGGTTTAGATTGGATTGCCACTGTGCCACCAACGGTGATGTTATGCCGCCAAGTATTAGGCCCAGATAAGGGTGCAATTATCTATGGCTGGGTATTTGCCGCCCATCAAATTGGTGGTGCCCTGGCTGCTTTTGGTGCAGGCCTGTTGCGAGTTAAGTTTGGCGATTACGCCGCAGCTTTTTACATCACTGGCATACTTTGTGTAATTACTAGTTACTTTGTATTACAAATTACTATAAAGGAAAAGAGCTCAGCTTGAATAAGAGTTTTTATGAGCAAATTGGCGGAGAGAAAACCTTTAGCCAATTAGTCTCCCACTTTTACGCACTCGTTGCAGTTGATCCAATTTTGCGTCCGATGTATCCAGAAAATGATCTACATGGGGCAGCTATGCGATTACAAATGTTTTTAGAGCAGTACTGGGGCGGGCCTGCTACCTATAGTGAACAAAGAGGACATCCCAGATTACGGATGCGACATGCACCCTTCCATATCTCAAGAGTTGAGCAT
>LIBD01000064.1 GCA_001437855.1 Actinobacteria bacterium BACL4 MAG-120820-bin23
ATTTGAATTACGAATACTCATATGGATTTGGGCATTCTTCAGATTTGACTACAGACTTCAACAGAATTTCTTTTACAATCGTTGGAACTATATCTGTTACATCCGATAGTAATTTCTCAGTTTTAGTCCGAGATGTAGATGGTTCAAACAAGTCAGTAATCTTTAATGGAAAAGCACTTATTCAAGAAGTGGGTTCTATTAATTAAAAATGGAGCGGGTGACCGGGATTGAACCGGCACAGCTAGCTTGGAAGGCTAGAACTCTACCATTGAGCTACACCCGCAAAATTATTGCGTGATCTGCTACTGCACTTACCAAGATTAACTTAGGTTGCCGTAGCAGGTCATACCTTATTACTTTGGTTAGGAGAAGGGAAAATGACCCCTTAGACTTTCACCCTTCGGGGCGTAGCGTAGTGGCTAGCGCGCCTGCTTTGGGAGCAGGAGACCGTGGGTTCGAATCCCTCCGCCCCGACCAGAGTAAAGAAAAAATAAAAGGGGATGCTTAATTGAAAAGCACAGTTGAAAAACTTTCACCAACCAGAGTAAAGCTTTCAATTGATGTGGAATTCTCTGAGTTAAAAC
Source organism: Actinobacteria bacterium BACL4 MAG-120820-bin23 (assembly GCA_001437855.1). GTDB lineage: Bacteria > Actinomycetota > Actinomycetes > Nanopelagicales > Nanopelagicaceae > Nanopelagicus. The sequence goes on from LIBD01000064.1 coordinate 585, forward strand.
CCCATATTGATGGGGCTTATAAAACTTTAAGTGAAAAAATAAATATTCCAGGTTTTAGAAAAGGAAAAGTTCCCGCTGCAATGATTGATCAGCGCGTAGGTAGAGGCGCTGTCTTAGATGAGGCGATAAATGCCGCCCTTCCTACCTTCTACTCCCAAGCTGCAAAAGAAAATGATGTGTTGGTAATTGGCCGACCAAATGTTGATATTACCGAGCTAAAAGATAATGAGAAGCTCTCATTTACCGTTGAGGTTGATATTAGGCCAGAGGTAGTACTACCAGATTTTGCTCAAATCAAAATTGAGGTAGATGATGTTGTGGTTACAGATAGTGATCTTGATAAGCAGATTGAATCTTTGCAAATTAGATTTGGCACATTAACTACCGTGGAAAAAACGGTTGAGTCAGGTGATTTTGTAAGTATTGATTTACTAGCAACAGATGGTGGCAAAGAGATTGATGGCGGAAGTGCTAATGAGATTTCATATGAGGTTGGTTCAGCCTCAATGATTGAGGGCTTAGATGAGGCATTAATTGGGTTAAAGGTTGGGGAGAGTAAGAGTTTTGAAACTGCACTAGTTGGTATGCCAGAGAGTCAAAAGGCAAGTGTGCAGGTAACACTAAAGGCGGTAAAAAAACGTGAGCTACCACCATTAGATGATGCATTTGCAAAATTAGCATCTGAGTTTGAGACCTTAGCTGAGTTAAAAGCGGATTTAAGTAACAGGTTAAAGCGCGTAAAGGAGTTAGAGCAGGGCGCGCAAGCTAGAGATCTACTAGTTGAGAAATTAACTTCAACCGTTGAAATTCCACTACCGGCAGAAATTATTGAGGCTGAGGTAAATGACCACTTAGAAAAAGAGGGTCGCCTGGCAGATGATAAACATCGTGCTGAGGTAAATGAAGAGGTGAAGGCGACGATTACCCGTGAATTTTTACTTGACTCAATTGTTAAGGCCGAGGCGGTATCGGTAAATGAATCTGAGTTAACTGAGTACTTAGTGCGGGCTTCAAGTAGATATGGCATGAGCCCAGATCAATTTATTAAAGAGGTATCCCAAGCTGGCCAAATCACAACAATGGTGGCTGAAGTTGCGCGCGCAAAAGCATTGGCACAGGTTTTAGGCAAAGTAAAGATTGTTGATAAGTCTGGCAAGCAGGTAGATATTCAGGCCCTGGCCCCAAAGAGTGATTCTGAGAACAAAAGCGAATAATCGCTGACGGCGAACAGATCCCAGGCTCAGTTGGGGAAGCATTTTCGACAAAAGATTGTTAAGGTCAAGACAGTATTAATATCGAAAAAATAGCAAAAGGGAGATAACCGGTGGAGCTAAGCAATACCCCACGAGCTGCAACAACTGGCGGTGGACTTGATGATCAGGTTTATCAACGCCTATTAAAAGAGCGAATTATTTTCCTTGGATCAGTGGTGGAAGATTCAATGGCCAATGCAATTTGTGCGCAAATGTTACTGCTAGCGGCTGAGGATCCAGAAAAAGATATCTATCTTTATATTAATTCACCCGGTGGTTCAATCTCAGCTGGTATGGCTATTTATGACACGATGCAATACATCAAAAATGATGTGGCAACAGTTGCCATGGGGCTTGCGGCTTCAATGGGTCAATTTTTATTATGTGCTGGAACTGCTGGAAAAAGATACGCACTTCCGCACGCGCGCATCATGATGCACCAACCATCTGGTGGCATTGGTGGCACAGCTTCAGATATTAAAATTCAAGCAGAGCAGATGAGCTTTACCAAGAAGAGCATGGCTGAATTGATTGCCTTCCACACCGGACAAAAGGCTGAAACTATTACGGAAGATTCAGATCGAGATCGTTGGTTTACAGCCGCCGATGCCAAAGAGTATGGATTTGTTGACCACGTAGTTAAATCAGCGGTTCAAGTATCAGGAAGTGGAGGAACCTCACGATGAAGCCAGATCTAAATAAGATCAATGAGATTACCTCTCGTTATATCCTGCCGACAATTGAAGAGCGGACAAGTTATGGTTATAAGCGTTTAGATCCATACACAAAATTATTTGAAGAGCGGATTATTTTCTTAGGTCAAGGCATTGATGACACAGTGGCCAATGATGTTATGGCGCAATTGTTGACCTTAGAATCAATGGATCCAGATCGAGATATCATGATGTATATCAACTCACCTGGTGGCTCATTTACTGCACTAACTGCAATTTATGACACCATGCAATTTGTTCGCCCAGATGTAATGACAATTTGCTTAGGACAAGCAGCATCAGCTGCGGCAGTTCTATTGGCTGGAGGTGCACCTGGTAAAAGGTATGCACTAGAGCATGCTCGAATTTTAATTCACCAGCCATACTCTGAAGGTGGGGGCCAAGGATCTGATATTGAGATTCAAGCCAAAGAGATTTTGCGAATGCGAACTTTATTAGAAGAGATGCTGGCTCGTCACTCAAAGAAGGATCAAGCTGCAATTGCAAAAGATATTGAGCGCGATAAAATTTTAACCTCAGCCGAGGCAGTTGAATATGGTCTGATTGATCAAGTGCTTGCATCTCGTAAGGCAAAGGCCAAATCTTAAAGTAATAAAGACAATAAGTGCTGAATAAAGTTTCTGATCACAAGGCATTGCTATTTAGAGTGGGTTAGTTTTTTTCCTCACCCTCATATCCTGGCCTAATCTCTGCTGTAATTTTTGCTGGCGATAAAAACTTTATCTCTAGAATTACTCTGGCCCAAGAGCCAAGCACCGACTGATCAGCTTTAATTCGCCTATAAGCGAACAGATTTTGGGGTAATTCATATTCACTACCCTGTGTGAAAGTTCTACTCTTATCTATCTTCCTCAACAGAAATTGGAGTGGTTTTGATGAGTACCCGGATTGGTGAAAGCGGCGACCTACTTAAGTGTTCCTTCTGTGGCAAAACTCAAAAGCAGGTTAAAAAATTAATTGCTGGTCCTGGCGTTTATATTTGCGATGAATGTATTGATCTATGTAATGAAATTATTTTAGATGAATTAAATGAAACTAGCTCCCTTGGTTTAGCTGAACTGCCAAAGCCACAAGAAATTTTTGAGTTCTTAGATCAGTATGTAATTGGTCAAGATCAAGCAAAGAAATCATTATCGGTTGCAGTTTATAACCATTACAAGCGGGTGCAATCTGGTGATACCAGACGAGATGATGGTATTGAATTATCTAAGAGCAATATTTTAATTTTAGGTCCAACTGGTTGCGGTAAGACATTACTGGCTCAAACATTAGCCAGAATGCTTAATGTGCCATTTGCAATTGCCGATGCCACTGCGTTAACTGAGGCGGGATATGTTGGCGAAGATGTGGAAAACATTTTACTTAAGTTAATTCAAGCAGCGGATTTTGATGTTAAAAAAGCAGAGACTGGAATTATTTATATTGATGAGATTGATAAGGTAGCAAGAAAAGCTGAGAACCCATCAATTACTCGAGATGTTTCCGGTGAGGGAGTGCAACAAGCTCTCCTTAAGATTCTTGAAGGCACCACAGCATCTGTGCCACCACAAGGGGGCCGCAAGCATCCACATCAAGAGTTTTTACAAATTGATACTACAAATATTTTATTTATTGTTGGTGGAGCTTTTGCTGGCCTTGAGAAAATTATTGAAAGTCGAAAGGGCAAAGCTGGCGTTGGCTTTAATGCGAAATTGCAAACTATTGATGATGTAGTTAAGACCGATATTTTCGCAGATGTCATGCCGGAGGATCTTTTGAAATTTGGCATGATCCCAGAATTTATTGGTCGCCTACCAATTATGACTAGCGTTGAAAGTCTAGATCAAAAAGCGCTGATGCAGATTTTGACTGAACCAAAGAATGCGTTAGTGAAGCAGTATCAAAAATTATTTGACTTAGATGAGGTTGAACTTGAGTTCTCGCATGAGGCACTTGAGGTGGTTGCCGATCTTGCAATTAAGCGGGGTACTGGTGCTAGAGGTTTGCGCGCAATTATGGAGGAGACATTGCTGGCGGTGATGTATGAAGTACCAAGCAGAAAAGATATTGAAAAAGTAATTATTACCCCAGCGGTGGTAAGAAAAGAAGAGGCACCAACATATGTGCCACGCACAGCTGGTGGTCCAAAGCGAGCAGTTAAGGGTGATAAGAGTTCTGAGGAAAAAAGCGCCTAAGATCAGCCCTTATGAGTGGTGATAATAAAAAAGAGTTAGCTGCCACCTTTTCACCTGCCGAGATTGAAGGCCGGCTCTATAAAAAATGGCAGGATGCTGGTTACTTTAAAGCAGATGCTAAATCTAAAAAACCACCATTTACCATTGTTATTCCGCCACCAAATGTCACCGGATCTTTACATATTGGTCACGCGCTAGATCACACAATTCAAGATCTTTTAATTCGCATGAAGCGAATGAAGGGATTTGAAGCACTCTGGTTGCCTGGTATGGATCACGCTGGAATTGCAACTCAAAATGTTGTTGAAAAACAATTAGCAGCGCAAGGTAAATCTCGCCATGATTTAGGTCGAGAGGCTTTTGTAGAAAAGGTTTGGCA
>LIBD01000065.1 GCA_001437855.1 Actinobacteria bacterium BACL4 MAG-120820-bin23
ACCCATTTAAATCTTCCGCAGATGGCTTCTTGCCAGCAATAGAGATCTGGGCTCAAGTTATTAGTAAGCCTGAAGATAGCTTTGGGATTTTGAATTTGGGTAAGCGAGATGTTGGAAGTGATTTACACAACCCAATTCCAATTTTACGATTTTCTGAATCTATAACAGAATTCTCAGGAGAAATAGAGAAGTTAAATGATCAGCACGCATTTCTAAAAAGTAGTAGTAATTTTAATAATGCTGACTTAATTGGGCTAGGAATATCCCACCCCTGCACTACATTTGATAAGTGGCGATTAATTCCACTAGTAAATAGCAACTATGATGTTGTAGATTGTATTCAAACATTTTTCTAAAACTGCCTAGGAGCGATTGATGAAAGTAGAACATATACAAGCACAAGGGGCGCCAGCTCCTGGTGGATCATATTCACACGGTGTAGTTGCTAATGGCTTTTTGTATACCTGCGGTATGGGCCCAGTTAATCCTAATACCGGGAAGATAGTAGAAGGTGGTGTGGCTGAGCAAACGCGACAAACCCTATTGAATCTACAAAAAATATTGGATGCTAAGGGTGCAAAATTTTCAGATGTCGTAAAAGTTACTGCTCACCTACAAGATGTTAAAAGAGATTTTCAATCTTATGATGCTGTTTATCGAGAGTTTTTTACTGCCCCATTTCCAGTTAGAACTACAGTTGGTTCAGACCTAATGAATATTCTTGTTGAAATAGATCTTGTTGTAGCACTCTAGAGGTTTTACCAATATTCCATTTTTTAGCCTAGATCAATTTGGTGCATTTGATATTCATGCCAAAATCGGCGCAAGTTCGGATTACATCCCCAATTAGATTACCCTAAGCCTATGGCGGCTAGAGAGCATCAAGTTGAAATCGATAAAATCGATATCACCTTAAAATCAATTGAACAGGTGTTAAACCTGCCAAAATTAATTGAGAATGCAGCTTTATTGGAAGAACAGGCAAGTGCGCCAAATCTTTGGGATGACCCACAGGCAGCTCAAGTTGTAACCAGTAAATTATCACGAGCACAATCAACGATAAATAAAATAAATGGAATTAGATCCCGCCTAAATGATTTGCCAATTATGATTGAAATTGCCAATGGTGAGACAGACAAGACATCTGCATTTAAAGATATTGATAAAGAGCTAGACGATTTAACACAAGTAATTAATGATCTTGAGGTCCAGACATTACTTAGCGGTGAATATGATGAGCGTGATGCACTAATCACCATTAGATCAGAGGCTGGAGGAGTAGAGGCAGCTGATTGGGCGCAGATGTTAATGCGGATGTATGTAAGATTTTGTGAACGTCATAACTATAAAGTTGAGGTGCTTGAAACCTCATACGCTGAAGAGGCTGGAATTAAGTCCACAACCTTTAGAGTAAACGCCCCATATGCCTACGGCCGATTATCGGTAGAACAAGGCACCCATAGGTTAGTTCGTATTTCACCCTTTGATTCACAATCTCGCCGGCACACCTCTTTTGCTGGTGTTGAGGTTGTGCCAGTTGTAGAACAAAGTGATCATATTGAAATTGAAGAAAAAGATTTGCGAATTGATGTTTATCGATCATCTGGTCCTGGTGGGCAAGGAGTTAATACAACAGATTCTGCGGTGAGAATTACCCACACACCAACTGGAATTGTAGTTTCATGCCAAAATGAAAGATCTCAAATTCAAAATCGTGCTACTGCTATGGCAGTTTTGCAATCAAAATTATTAGAACGGCGTAGATTAGAAGAGCGGGCCAAAATGGATGCATTAAAGGGAGATAACTCTGGTTCTTGGGGAAATCAAATGCGATCATATGTACTTGCGCCGTATCAAATGGTGAAGGATTTACGAACTGATTTTGAAGTAGGAAATCCATCTGCAGTATTAGATGGCGATTTGGATGGATTTATTGAGGCTGGTATTAAATGGCGCAAAGGGCGCGAGTAATCTCACAATTAAGCATAATTCTCAGAGATTATTACCTGAAAATATGTGGCAAATAACCAAAGTTATGTGATTACTTATCTAAACTAGCCTAAGTGCTCCAGCAGATCTATCGAAGGGCTTTTCATTGATTAAGTTTGAGAATGTCACCAAAATCTATCCTCGCCAAGACAAGGCCGCCTTAGATGGGGTCAATTTAGATATCGAAAAAGGCGAGTTTGTCTTCTTAGTTGGTCTATCTGGCTCTGGAAAATCTACTTTTTTAAAATTAGTTTTGCGGGAAGAGCGTCCTAGCTCTGGGGTAATTCATGTGGTTGGAAAAGATTTAAATACGCTATCGGCCAACAAAGTTCCAGAACTTCGCCGGCAGGTAGGAACAGTGTTTCAAGATTTTAGATTGCTACCAAATAAAACTGTGGCTGAGAATGTGGCATTTACCTTACATGTGCTTGGGTATTCAAATAAGCAGATTAGTCGCGAAGTACCAGAGGTTTTAGAGTTAGTTGGACTTGAAGAAAAAAGTGATCGTAAGCCAAGTGAGCTATCAGGCGGTGAGCAACAAAGAGTTGCAATTGCTAGAGCATATGTTTCAAGACCTACTATTTTAATTGCTGATGAGCCAACTGGAAATTTAGATCCGGCCACCTCAGTTGGAATTATGAAATTACTAGATCGAATTAATCGTGAAGGCACAACTGTGGTAATGGCAACTCATGATTCAGGGATTGTCGATCAAATGCGAAAGCGAGTAATTGAATTAGAGGGTGGACACGTAATTCGTGACCAAGTTCGTGGCGTATATGGCTATACCGGTTAAATTCAAGGTGAAAAAGATAGGGTTACTAAATGCGCGCTAAATTTGTGGCTAGTGAGGTCGGCATCGGCCTGCGTCGAAATTTAACTATGACCTTTGCGGTAATGATTACCGTAGCAATCTCACTCTCACTGCTTGGTGTTGGCTTACTTGCTAACTCTCAAGTTCGCGTTATGAAAGATTATTGGTATGACAAAATTGAGGTTTCAATATTTTTATGCGGTTCACTTTCAGAAACGCAATCTTGCGCTAAAGGAGTAATTACGCAAGAGGAAAAAATTGCTATCCAGCGCGATCTACAAACTCTGCCAGTTGTGCAGGAAGTTTTTTACGAATCTCAAAGTGAGGCATTTAAGAGATTTCAGGAAAGATTTGAAGGCTCTGCAATTGCTCAAAATGTAACTGCCGATCAATTACCGGAATCATTTAGAGTAAAACTCAAAGACCCAACTAAGTTTGCGGTGATCGAAAGTGCCTTTGCTGGCCGGCCAGGAGTTGATATTGTCCAAGATCAGCGGGCGATATTAGATAAATTCTTTAAATTACTTAATGTATTAAGAAATGGCGCGCTAGTAATAGGAGCTGCCTCAGTATTAACCGCTGCCTTGTTAATTAGTAATACCTTAAGAATTGCTGCCTTCAACCGCCGGCGGGAGACTGGGGTTATGAAGTTGGTTGGCGCATCTAGTTTTTCAATTCAATTACCATTTTTACTTGAAGGAATTATTGCAGCTTTCTCTGGTTGGATGGTTGCAACTGGAGTACTAGCGGCCTTTAAAGCTGTGGTTGATTCTAGAGTGGCACCACTTTTAACCTTTACCCAATTTTTCACTTGGCAAGATGTCTGGTTGGCATCTGCTTGGCTACTATTTACTGGATTATTTGTTTCTACCGTCGCATCTGTGCTTACACTTCGCAAGTATCTTAAGGTTTAACCACCACCAACTTAAGATTAAGGGGGTTGCTTGTGGTCAAGGAGCTTGGTAAAAAAGTAATTGCCCAAAACAAGAGCGCTCGCCATGATTACTTTATTGAAGAGGTTTATGAGTGCGGATTGGTTTTAACTGGCACTGAGGTTAAATCCTTAAGAGCAGGTAGAGCATCCTTAACCGATGGCTATGCAATGGCTAAAGAGGGCGAGATTTGGGTTAGCGGTATTCATATTCCAGAGTACAACCAGGGTTCTTGGACTAATCATATGCCGCGTCGGGAGCGAAAATTACTTTTGCATAAGCGAGAGATTGCGCAAATAGCTGGAGTTATAAAACAAGGTGGCTTAACCCTAATTCCACTTTCACTTTACTTTAAAGATGGTAAAGCAAAGGTTGAAATTGCAGTTGCCAAGGGTAAGAAAGCCCATGATAAGCGCGAAACTTTGAAGCAACAGCAAGCAAGTAGAGAGGTTGACCGAGAGCTATCTCGCCATGCAACTGGTAAGAGTGGTGGCAAAGGTAAGCGCAAAAAATCAGATGAAGATTACGATTAGTAGTTGAATTAACAGTATTTACAAATAGCCTGTAAAATGACCCCTTCACACAACTAAATATTGAAAAGTAATTCGCTTTACTCTTGGGGGTGAACGGTCTCGACTTTAGTCGTTACTTCAAGGCAAGCGGGCCGAGGAAGCCGTGATGATCTCGTTAACCACAAAAACATGGCAAACTATAAGCGCAAGTAAAACTGCCGCTGATTATCAACTAGCTGCCTAAGCTAGCTCTGTTATCCGTTACCCGAAGTTTGTTCTCGCCTTCGGATCTAACGTCGCTAGAGGACTTACCCCTAACCGTGTTACGGAGGTTAATGGGGACATAAATCTGTAACTAAGTCCGCAAACTACTTGTGCATGTGAGAGTTTGGACTAAAAAAGCGCTAATTGCACTACGCCCGTAGAAACTTTGAAATAGTGCTAGAGGACCCGGGTTCGATTCCCGGCACCTCCACTTACTTAATTTACTTAAACTTTCTAATTACTCGATAAATTGCAAATAAACCACAGCCGGCCCCAAATAGACCAGTAACTCTTGCCCCAATTGAATCCACATTAATAATCAACATGGCACCAATAAAAATTGCGATCAGCGATATTAATACGGCAAAGATTTTAAGCACCGCTGCTGGTAGTAATCTAGGTGGTAGGTAGGTAAGTGCAACCGCTAGTGGTCCACCGATCACAGTTAGCGAGATAATAAAGAGTGCAAAAAACGCCAACGACTCCATAATT
>LIBD01000066.1 GCA_001437855.1 Actinobacteria bacterium BACL4 MAG-120820-bin23
TCAACACTTTACTTTGGGCAATCTTCAAATTTTCTTCATCTTTATCAATTAAAAACAAGTCATAATTTTGCTTAGCCAGCTGCTGCGCTGTGGCTAGACCAATTCCATTAGCGCCCCCAGTGATGAGCGCTAATTTTTTTGGCGACTTTGGATAGCTCATGTTTTACTCAGCGACTACCTTATTACGCAGAATTCCAATTTTTTCAATCTCAATTTCAATCACATCTCCTGGCTGCATAAAAATTGGTGGGTTATAGAAGGTTCCAACGCCGTGAGGCGTCCCAGTTGTGATTACATCGCCAGCCTCAAGGGTAATCCTCTGGCTAATATAAGAGATTAGAAATGGAACATTGAATACCAAGTTACTTGTATTAGATGATTGCATAGTCTTGCCATTTAAACGGGCTTCTATTTTCAGATTGTGTGGATCGCCAATTTCTTCTGGAGAAACAATTCTGGGGCCAATCGGACCGAAAGTATCGTATGACTTACTTCTTACCCACTGACCATCCTTGCTTTGGGCTTCACGATCGGTTACATCATTCATGCAGGTATAACCCGAGACATACTTGAGGGCATCCGATTCTGAAACTCTGGAGGCAGTTTTTCCAATAACTACAGCAAGCTCAGCCTCCCAATCGCATTGCGTTACACCCTTCGGGATAACAATGCTGGCCTCAGGCTCGATCAGAGATGTTGTCCATTTGGTAAATAAAATGGGCACGGTAGGAAGTGGAACGTTCGCCTCTTTTGCGTGGTCGCGGTAATTCAAACCAACTGCAATAACTTTGCCTGGACGCGGTAATGGAAGTGACATTGGAATTCTCCTCTGGCCAAAAAATGGCCGAACACCGAATAAAGTTCTTGCAAAACCCTATCCTTCTGGCCCAGGATTGTATACAGTAAACGCAATACTGATTCAGGAGCACTAATTTCTAGATGGGGGATCTAGGTGAAACTCGCCTTTGGGCAGGGAACTGCGGCAGGGTCTGATTGGGTTAAGAGCCTTTCGCAACAATTTGGATTTGAGTATCAGGAAGTTAATACTGATTCAGTTGCATCAACAGTTGAGGGAACAGAGGGATGTGATGCAATTATTGTTGCACTTCACAAACTCACCGCAGAAAAAATCGCAGCCCTGCCTAAAAGTATTCGCTGTATCGGGCGACTTGGGGTTGGGCTAGATAACATTGACCTCGACGCTGCTAGGGCACGCCAAACTCCTGTGATTTTTCAACCAACATACGCCTTCAATGAAGTGGCAAATCATGCACTTGCAATGATTATGACTTTGCACCGTGGAGTCATTCAAGCTCATAACGGAATTAAGAATTCAGACTGGATACCGGCCCCAAAAGTGGCACACATTGCATCACTTCAGGATTCAACTCTTGGTGTTGTTGGTTGTGGGCGAATTGGACAAAATTTGATTGAGAAAGCTAAACCGTTATTTCGCTCTATTGTTGGATTCGACCCTGCAGTCACGGGCACAATCCCAGGAGTAAAAATGGTTGGTACTCTTGATGAACTACTTCGTCAATCACAAGTTGTGAGCCTTCACGCGCCATATATGAAGTCAACTCACCACATGATTGGTGCTCGAGAGTTAGCTTTGATGCCTGAGAAATCTATTTTAGTAAATGTATCGCGTGGTGGATTAATCGATGAAGATGCTCTTGTTGCCGCTTTAAATAGTGGGCACTTAGATGGAGCAGGGCTAGATGTATTTGAAACCGAGCCGCTTCCAGATAATTCAATATTGCGTATAACAAAAAATCTAGTTCTAACCCCTCATATTGCATGGTATTCCCAGAGCGCTGGGCCTCGACTAATGGAGTGGGGAGTGCGCGATGTGATTGCCTTTCTCGGTGGAAGTAGTGAAGTCAATGGAAAATTTGCCGTAGGTCCCTTCTAGGAAATGGAGTAGGAATGGAAGAAGTATTTGTGCCGGCTGTTGGAATGGCTATGGACAATGTAGTTCTACTGGAGTGGCTTAAAAATCCAGGAGATCAGGTAAATGCCGGTGATGTAATTGCCATTATTGAAACAGACAAGACCACCATGGACCTCACCTGTGAAACTTCAGGAACCCTCGGTGCACATCGTTATGCAATCAACAGTGAAGTACCGGCTGGTCAAACAATTGCAGTTGTACTAGCGCCAGGAGAGAGTGAGTAATCATGACTACCGATAGTAAGTGGGGCAAAGAGACCCTTCGTCAGATGCTTTTGATTAGAAATTTTGAAGAGACAGCAGATAAATTAACGCTAAGGGGCAAAGTCCCAGGCGGCATGCACAATTCTTCAGGCCAGGAAGCAGTTGCCGTAGGAGTCATGTCGGCACTCGATCCTAAAGATGTAATTGCAACAACACATCGTTCTCACCATCACACCATTGCCAAAGGTATGCCAGTCAATATTGTCATGGCTGAGCTATTCACAAAAGCTACGGGATGTTCTGGAGGACGGGGTGCTTCTATGCACCTTGCAGATGTAGAAAATGGACACTTTGGTGGAAACGGAATTGTTGGTGCTGGAGTTGGAATTGCAATGGGTGCTGCATTGGGAATTAAGCAAATGGGACACAAGAAAGTAGCTGTCGGTTTTGTCGGCGATGGTGGCGTAAATACTGGCAGAACTTGGGAGGCAGTAAATATGGCAGTGATTTATAAACTTCCATTAATTATCATTGTCGATAACAACCAGTATGCAGTCGAAACTTTCGTTGAGCGCGTAACTGGTGGCAATGACATCGCCAAGCGCGGCGCAGGATTTGGACTACCTTCATTCACAATCGATGGCCAAGATGTCGAAGAGGTGCATAAGCACACATCTGAGGCTCGAAATCGCGCTCTGGCCGGCGAGGGCCCAACTTTTATCAACGCTCTTACCTATAGATATTACGGGCATAATGTTGGAGAAAAGGGCCAATATCGCACACAAGAGGAGATTGCAGATTGGCGATCCCATCGTGATCCAATAGATCGCTTCAGTGCCAAATTGATTTCGGAAGGCGCTCTTACGCAAGCCGATTATGAGGCAATGATTAACTCTGTTGCCAAAGAGATTGAAGAGGCAGTTGACTTTGCTGAAAAATCTCCACTTCCAGATGTTTCAACAATATTAGATGGGGTCGATTCTGGACTATTGGGGGCGCGCAAGTGAGCACAACAACACCAACAACGCAACAAAATCCAACATACTCGGAGGCGTTTCAATCTGGGGTACGCGAGGAGATGAAGTTAAATCCCAATATTTTCATTTTGGGAACCGATCTAGTTGAACGCGGCGGACACTTTGCTCAAGTCAAGGGAATTGCGCAGGAGTTTGGAGTAGATAGAGTAAAGGACTCTCCCATTTCTGAAGCGGCCATGGTTGCAGCAGGACTTGGATCTGCAATGTATGGGTGCCATCCCATAATTGACTTAAACTTCATAGATTTTTCGTTAGGTGCCATGGATGAAATCATCAACCAGGCAGCAAAAATTCGGTTTATGTTTAACCGACCCGTGCCTTTGGTAATTCGTGCAACTTCAGGAGTTGCCCTAGGTGGAGCGCATCACTGCAATTCTTTGGAGTCTCTATTTGCTCATACAGCCGGTCTTTCTGTAGCAGTACCTTCAAGAGCCTATGATGTTAAAGGATTAATCAAGACTGCACTTCGCAGCCCCGATCCAGTCATTTTCTTAATGCACAAAAAATTATCTGGTGTCCGCGGTGAAATAGGCGATGAGAATACGTTTATACCTTTTGGAAGTGCGCACAGAGTGAAGTCAGGTAAAGATGCGGCAATAATCTCCTACGGATACACCATAGTTAGCGCACAGAAGGCGGCGCAAACTTTGGCTGAGCAAGGTATTGATGTTGAAATCATTGATTTGCGCACTTTGTATCCGTTAGATACCGACACTATTAACGCAACAGTCCAAAAATTTGGCCGCGTAGTAGTAGCTGACGAGGCCCCAATGTTTGGGTCTATTACAGCAGAGATAGCTGCAACCGCCAGTGAAGTTAATTTTAGGCATTTAAAGGGTCCGATTGTTCGAGTCGGTGCAGCTCGAGCCCCGCTAAGTGCCAACCCTCAAATGTCAGAAGCTGCAATTCCCTCAGCAAATGATTTAGTTGAAGCTGTTAAAAAAGTAATGTCCTACTAGAGAGAACAATGCCATGACGACAAACGTTTTTGATCTAACAGGCAAGGCAGTTGTAATTACGGGGGGCGCTGGTGGAATCGGATCTGCAACCTGTCATCAACTAGGCGGGGCTGGGGCCACGATTATTGCCACTGATGTCGATGAAAATGGTCTTGCTAGACTCAAAGGCGAATTGGAGTCTAGGAATATAAGAGTTCACACATATGTGGGAAACACGAGCAAGGAAGAAGATGTCATAGCTATCTTCAAAGCAATTTCAAATAATGTTGGGATACCAGATATTTTGATTAATAATGCGGCGCAGGGAATTCATACTCCGCCCCAAGATACTTCAGTTGCCGAGTGGGATCGGGTGATGGATACATCGCTCAAGGGATACTTTCTAAATGCTCGTGAGTTCTCAAAGTTGATTTTAAAAGCTCGAAAGCCAGCCGCTGTAGTTAACATAGCTTCCATCGCAGGAAGTTCTGCTATTGGTCGTGGGAACTTTGTTTACAGCACCGCTAAAGGTGGCGTCATCCAAATGACTAAAGAGTTAGCAATTGAATGGGCTACGGCAAATATAAGGGTCAATGCCATTCAGCCGTGCTCAGTAAATACTCCTGGATGGCGCAGATGGGTCGAGACCGAGGGCGAGAAGGCCCAAGTTTTGATGTCTCGCTTACTTCAAGGCATTCCGTTGGGTCGAGTGGCTGAGCCAGAAGATATTGCAAACGCAGTTCACTTCTTGGCAAGTGATGCCTCCGCCATGGTAACTGGCGTCATTCTGCCTGTCGACGGAGGAAACCTTGCCTTTAATGCAGGGGGAAATCTAGGTCTTTACTAGAAATTAGATAAAG
>LIBD01000067.1 GCA_001437855.1 Actinobacteria bacterium BACL4 MAG-120820-bin23
TAATCAACTTTGGATCTAATAAAATAAATACCGGCACAATCTCATCTGACTCTGCGATCGCCGCCAGCAGAGCTGGATGATCGCAGATACGCAGATCTCTTCTAAACCAGATAATTGATCTTGTACTCATAGGCATATCGTGCCAGTTAAATTAGAGTTGAAGTTAATTTTTTAATAGAGATATTTAAGAGTGCAGTGACTCTACGCTCTCATCCCAACCCTCAACATCCTTAGGCTTACGCGGACCAGGGCCAACATATCGAGCCGATGGGCGAATAATTCGACCAGTTCGCTTTTGCTCCAAAATATGCGCCGACCAACCAGCTGTTCTGGCAGCGGTGAACATTGAGGTAAATAGATTTGCGGGTACTTGTGCAAAATCTAAAACAATCGCGGCCCAAAACTCAACATTGGTCTCCAGCACTCGATCTGGTTGACGAGATTTTAATTCAGCAAGAGCTGCCTTTTCTAACGCCAGTGCTACCTCATACCTTGGTGCATTTAACTCTTTCGCAGTTCTACGCAAGGTGCGAGCTCTTGGATCTTCGGCGCGATAAACCCGATGACCAAAGCCCATTAATCGCTCACCCTTATCTAAAATTGATTTCACATAGCTTTCAGCGTTGCCAGATTTTTCAACCGCTTCAATCATGGAAAGTACTCGAGCAGGTGCGCCACCATGTAATGGTCCACTCATCGCACCAATTGCACCAGAGATAGAGGCAGCAACATCAGCACCAGTTGATGCAATTACTCGACCGGTAAAGGTAGATGCATTCATGCCATGTTCGGCAGCGGAGACAAAGTAGGCATCAATTGCTCGCACATGTACTGGATCTGGTTCACCGCGCCAGCGAATCATCATTCGCTCAACTACGGTGTGTGCTTTATCAATCTCTGCTTGTGGAATTGCAGTTGCAATTGTTCCTCGAGCTGATTGTGCAACATATGAAAGCACCATCACAGATACTCTGGCTAAATTACTTCTGGCCTCTTCATCTGAAATATCAAGTAATGGTTTTAATCCCCAAGCTGGAGTTAACATAGCAATTGCAGATTGCACATCTACTCGCACATCACCGGTGTGAACTGGAATTAAAAATGGTTCAGCAGGTGGCAGGCCGGGATTAAACTCGTTATCAACTAATAGGCCCCAAACATTTCCGAAGGTAACTCGGCCAACTAAATCCTCAATATCAACGCCGCGATATCTAAGCGCACTTCCCTCTTTATCAGGCTCGGCAATCTGTGATTCAAATGCAATTACACCCTCAAGCCCTGGCTTAAAATCATCGGCCACGTATCTTCTCCCTTACATACTCTAAAAAATTTCTATCCCGCGCTTACTCACCTACAATGCTCATATTGTGCTACCTCGACGGTAATGCGACAAATCAGAAGATTAGATGGGTTGGATGAAAGAAGATGAGTAGTCGGGAAGATATCAGCGCCATGCGCCGGCAGTATGGCGAGATTGGTTTGGTAGAGAGTGATCTACCAAGTGAGCCGATCTCACTATTTAACTCCTGGCTTAAAGAGGCCGCCGCTAATGAGGTGGTGGTTGAGGCCAATGCGATGGTGCTATCTACGGTGAGTGAGAAGATTCCAAGTAGCCGAACTGTCTTGCTTAAGGATCTAACTAGTGAGGGCTTTACCTTCTTTACCAATTATGGATCTAGTAAAGCTAAAGCAATTGATGAGAACTCATCAGTTAGTTTGCTATTTCCTTGGTATCCCATGGAGCGGCAGGTAATAATTATTGGCAGTGCTAAAAAGATTGCCCGCCAAGAAAGTGAAAAGTACTTTGCTACTCGTCCACGCGCATCTCAAATAGGTGCTTGGGCAAGTGAGCAATCAACTGTGCTCTCCTCCCGGGAGGAGCTAGAGAAAAAATTTAAAGAGTTTGAAGGTAAGTGGCCGGCAGATTCTCAAATTCCAACACCACCTGGCTGGGGTGGATTTATCGTCAATCCAACCTCAATTGAGTTTTGGCAAGGCAGATACTCTCGCCTGCATGATCGAATTCGTTATCTGCGCACGCCAGATAATAATTGGCAACGAGTACGGCTTAACCCCTAATATCTCCTGGTGAGAGTTAAAAACATATGAGCGAAATTAAAATCCCAGATAATCTAAAACCAGCAGATGGCAGATTTGGTTGTGGGCCATCAAAGATTTTGCCTACCTCACTATCTAATTTAGCTAATAATTATGCAAATGTATTAGGAACTAGCCACCGGCAAAAACCAGTTAAGGCAGTAGTTGGCCAAGTTAGAGAAGGACTTAAATCTTTATTTTCTCTGCCACAAGGTTATGAAGTAATTCTTGGCAATGGTGGCTCGACTGCATTTTGGGATATTGCAACCTTTGGCTTAATTGAAAATAAATCTCAGCACTTAGTTTTTGGTGAGTTCTCCTCTAAGTTTGCAACTTGTGCAAAAGAGGCGCCGATGATTTCTGAGCCAACAATTATTAAGGCAGAGCCGGGATCTCATCCGGTGGCGATCGCTGAAGCAGGAGTTGATGCTTACGCTCTAACACATAATGAAACTAGTACTGGGGTAATGATGCCAATTAAGCGCCCAGCTGGCATAAATGATGCGCTGGTTTTAGTTGATGCCACTAGTGCTGCCGGCGGTCTTGATTTAGATATTACTGAATCTGATTGTTATTACTTTGCACCCCAAAAATCATTTGCCTCCGATGGTGGGCTTTGGATTGCAATTATGAGCCCCGCTGCCCTGGCTAGAGTTGAAAAGATTAAGGCAAATGGTCGATGGGTACCAGCATTTTTTGATCTTACAATTGCAATTGAAAATTCCAGATTAGATCAAACCTATAACACACCCGCTCTTGCCACTCTTATTTTATTAGCTGAACAAATTAAGTGGATGAATGAAAATGGCGGATTAAAGTTTGCCGCCGGCAGAAGTGCTCAATCATCTAGCAAGTTGTATACCTGGGCAGAAAAAACTTCATACACCACACCATTTGTGACCGATCCTGCGATGAGATCTAAAGTGGTTGGCACAATTAATTTTGATGATTCAATTGACGCTCTAGAAATAGCTAAAGTTTTGCGAGCAAATGGCATTGTTGATACCGATCCATATCGAAAGTTAGGTAAGAATCAACTTCGAATTGGCATGTTTCCAGCAGTTGATCCAAGCGATATTGACTTACTAACCCAATCAATTGAGTATGTAGTGGAAAGGCTAGTTAAATGATGAGTCCAAGGTTTAGAAGAATAGTTACCATTGCAATTTTATTTGGCATGGTAACCATGGTTTTAATTAGCGGATTATCCAGCTAGGAGTAATCAAATGAAGCAAGCAATCTTTGTAATTGCCATGGGTATTGTGCTTTGGATTGTGGCTTTTGTATTTGCAGTAGTAATGAATGCCGACAGTAATATCCTTTGGATCTGTGTGGTGGGCGCTCTACTTGGTGTGATTGGACTTCGTTACACAATTAAAAAAGGCAGAACCGAGAAGATTTAATTGCCCTCAATTTGGGCTGCGATTCCGCGCAACACCTTAGCTAAGCGCTCTGCCTCAGTTGCAGATGAAGATCTACCACTGCGAAGTGAATTGCTATAGCGATCTAAAATTTTGATTGTGTCTTCAATCATGGCAGCTAGATCATCATTTTTTCCGCGTGAGCTACCTGAGATTGAAGGTGGTGCTTCAACAATTGTTACCGATAATGCTTGTGGGCCACGACGACCATCTGCAATTGAAAACTCTAACTTTGTGCCTGGTTTAACTGTGGTTACTCCATTAGGCAGAGCTGCAGCGGCAAGATAAACATCTTCGCCCTCATCATTTGAGATAAAGCCAAAGCCCTTTTCTAAACTAAACCATTTAACGCGACCACTAGGCATTGGTATCTCCTTACAAAAATTAGTATTCGTTTAGGCCATCTGTTAAATGGGCAGGGGATGAGTTTATCGCACCCACCAAGATGGTGGTAACTGTTTATTCAGCCTTGATTAACGCCTCCGAGTGCGCACCACAGCCATGATCTATTGAGACAACTCTGGCATCCTCAGGTGAGATCGCATTTGAGCAAACACCAAAGGCACTTCTTAGCGAACCTGCGATTGGGATAAAGAAACCGCATGAGCCACATGGCTTAGGAGCTGCTGCTGCAATTGGAGCTTTTGGCCCACGATCGCCTTCATACCATCGCTTACTTGCTGCATCTCTACCAACAATTGATAACACCCGAGCTCTGCCTAAACCAAACTCAAATAATTGCGCAAGATCTAACTCTTCCTCCCCAGGAAGTGCGTTAGCAACCGGTACTAATCTTTCATCATCTGGTGATGTTGGTACTACATCTCCCACACCTAAATCACCTGGTTGAATTCTTTGTGAGTACGGCACCCAATTTGGTGCCAGCAAAGCTTTACTGCCTGGCAGTAAAACTACATCGCAAATTGTTGGGCTTGATTGATCATCAAGTTTTGCAATTGTTACCGCCCATCGCCAACCTTTATAACCTGGCAATTTTGCTTCAAATAGATAGGTTGCAACTCGATCCTCATCAGAATCTATTGAGTAAAACTCACCAACATATTCAGATTTACCAGCATCTTCAATTGCCGCATTTTTTGCTAGCTCTAATGCTGAAAAAATATCAGATTTATTTACTACTACATCAACTACCTCTGGATATGTCTTTGGGGGTGCGATGTATGGCTTTCTAACAATTACCGGTTTTACTGGCTCTTCAATTTTTGGCTTAGCAAGCTCAGCAAGTAATGCCTCATCAACTGGTGCCTCAGGTTCTGCCACCAGCGAGGATTCACTCTTTCGCAGCTTTTTAAATAATGATTTTTTCTTAGCCATGTATTAATTGTAATCTGCATATGATTAAAAGAAAAAAGCCCCCGTTTTTACGCGGGGGCTGTTATCACCTCTAGCTGGATTTGTTAGAAATCCATTCCGCCACCATCACCACCTGGCATTGGTGCGGC
>LIBD01000068.1 GCA_001437855.1 Actinobacteria bacterium BACL4 MAG-120820-bin23
ATAAAATCAGCTGCCCCTAATAAAATTAAAACTGGTAGATCTTTTTTAGTAAACCCACCAAAGGTTCGGTATTTTGCAAATAAGAAAATTGCAATAATAAATGTAGTAAACCGCATGGTGGTCATAGTCATAATCGCACTTGAACTAGATCCCTTAGCTATAAAGTTAACTGCAAATCCAAAGCCAATCGCAGCAACTACGGCTAGGAGAACAGGTTTTAGTGCTACACCCCCTGTAACCTCAGGTCCACTTGCACAAACTGCGCCAATTAAGGCGATACTCATACCAATTAATTGGGTTGAGTTTGGCTTCTCACCATTTATAAATGCGATAGTTAATGGAATTAGAACGCTAAGGGCTGCAATTGGTGAAACTACACCCATCCTGCCAGTTGCCAATCCGGTATAGAAGGCAATTAATCCCACAAAGCCAAATAATCCAGCTAATACCCCAGATAAAAAGTAGTTATCCCAACTTAAGCTTGGCGCAAGCCAGGATGAGCTGACCAAAACTATGGTTATGCCGGTAAGTAAGCCAAATGCTTGCGAGACGGCAGTTACTGCAATTGCTTGATATCTTTTAGATAATTTGCCGCCAAAAAAATCTGCAGCTCCCCAAAGAACTGAAGATAAAAGTGCTAACAATGCGGCCATTTCGGTAGCCTACTATCTAGATTTGGTTGGAATTATGACCCTACCACTCGCGCCTACGCATACTTACCTTTAAATCAATTTATCATTTGGGAGTGAAGCCAAGTTTCGAACAAGTAGTTGCACCGATTTTGGCGTTAAAGCCACGTGGTGAAATTTTGCTTGAGGTTGTTCCTGCACCACAAAAACTTGCACCCCATGCACTGGCACTTACTGCAGATGTTTTAGAGGATGCAGCTACCGGGCGATTAGTGTTACTGCACGATCCAGATGGGCAAGAGGGCTGGGGCGGACAGTGGCGATTTGTAACCTTTACCCGGGCGGCGATTGATTTAGAGATGGCCTCAGATCCACTTCTTCCAGAAATTGGCTGGGCTTGGTTAATTGAATCTTTAAAAAAACATAGTTGTGATTATATTGCAGCCAGTGGCACAGTCACTCGGGTTGCAAGTGCCTCCTTTGGTGAATTAGAAGATAAAGATGAAAATTCAGAGATTGAAATTAGGGCCTCCTGGACGCCGACAGCTGAAGCTCAATTAATAAATCACTTACAAGCTTGGTTGGAATTACTTGAGTTGACTGCAGGGTTAGAGCCAATTCCAGAGGGCGTCTCATCAATATCTCGTAAAAGTTAACAGTAAATAGATGGTTAGTGCATTACTAGTTCCACGAAATGGTCTGCCAAAATTAATCGAAGATGAAGCATCCTTTGCACAAGCAATTTCAAATCTAGCTTCTGGTTCCGGCCCACTTGCTATAGATGCAGAACGAGCCTCGGGATATCGCTATAGCCAACGTGCCTATCTAATCCAAATTTTTAGACAAGGTGGCGGCTTACATCTAGTCGACCCAATACCGCTGAAAAATTCTAAATTATGGGATAAATTCAATGAGAATTTTTCATCTCAAGAGTGGGTTATTCACGCAAGTACGCAAGATCTTCCTTGTTTAATCGGGGTTGGATTAAAACCAAAAAAGCTATTTGATACTGAATTAGGAGCAAGAATTGCCGGTTGCGAGCGCGTTGGCTTAGGCCCTCTTGTTGAGAGTTTATTGCAACTTCAACTTGCAAAAGAGCACTCCGCAGTTGACTGGTCTATCCGACCACTAAAAAGTGAGTGGCTTAACTATGCAGCTCTTGATGTCGATATTTTGCTTGAGATCAGAGATGCTATCGAGGGCATGTTAATTGAACAAAATAAATTTGATTGGGCCAAGCAAGATTTTGCTGCAATTTTAAAAAATTATGAGAATTATGTTTTTTCAGATGAACCTAAAGCTGATCGTTGGCGCAGGACATCGGGCATGCATAAAGTTAGAGATCGGCTAACACTTACAATTGTTAGAGATTTATGGATCTCCCGTAATGAGCTAGCTTCTGAGCTAGATATTGCACCTGGCAGAGTCTTGGCAGATGAGGCAATAATTACTTTGGCCATTACTTGCCCAAAGGATTTAGAGACGGTGGCGAAAACTATTGGCTGGCGGACAAAATTAGAAGCCCCGCCATTTAATCGATGGCTTAAAACAATTAACCAAGCACTAGCCACACCCATTGATAGCCAACCTGAGTACAAGGTGGCCTCACAAAGTTTGCCACCAATTAGAGTTTGGAAGGAAAAGAATCCAATCGGCTATGCCAGGCTCACCCACGCTCGAGCATTGCTGTTAGAGATTTCAAATGAGTTAAAAATTCCCCAAGAGAACTTGGTCACCCCAGAGCTGGTTCGAAAACTATGCTGGCAAGATCCCCCTATAAATACAGATGAGCATCCAGAGTATGTCGAAAAATCTTTAGCGCAAATGGGTGCTAGGTCTTGGCAGATCGAGCAGATAAAAAACAAATTAACCTTTGCTCTTGGGCAAAAGGAGCCGCTGATCATTGCTGAGCCAGTTGAAAGTGATTTAGAGCTCGAGCAGCCGATTTAAGGCCACCCTAAAGATCACTACCCATTTTGATTACTGGCGAGTAACCTAGCCCTATACCTAATAGAAATGGTCAGGGCCTAGCAAATGAGTAAGAACGCCACATCAAAAACCAATGTTGTATTAGTTGATGCCGTTAGAACCCCATTTGGTAAAGCCGGCTCGTTATATGCTCAAACAAGAGCCGATGACATTATGGTCCGTTGTATTCGAGGCCTACTAGAGCGAAATCCTAATCTTCCGTTAGATCAAATTGATGATGTCGCAATTGCTGCGGCCACACAAACTGGCGATCAAGGAATGAATATTGGTCGATCTGTTGCAATTCTTGCTGGAATTCCAAATTCTGTTCCTGGCTACTCTATAGATAGATGGTGTGCCGGCGCTTTAACTGCCGTAACCACAATTGCCGGTGGCATAAACATGGGTGCATATGATTTAGCAATTGCTGGCGGAGTTGAGCACATGGGAAATCACCCAATGGGTGATGGCATGGATCCAAACCCAAGATATTTAGCTGAAAAAATTGTTGACACCGATGCATTACAGATGGGTGCAACTGCAGAAAGATTGCATGATAAGTTTCCACACTTAACTAAAGAGCGCGCAGATAAATATGCATTAGCTTCGCAACAAAAAACTGCTGCTGCTTATAGTGCAAATAAAATTCAACCTGATTTAATTCCAGTGGCTACTAGAACTGTTGAACTGGGCTGGGGTGTGGCAACTGTTGATGAACCACCTCGTCCGCAAACCACCTTAGAGGCGCTAGGTGCTTTAAAAACTCCATTTAGAGCCGCCGGCAGAGTAACTGCTGGAAATGCAGCCGGCTTAAATGATGGCGCCACAGCTGCAATTTTAGCTTCAGAAAGTAAGGCAAAAGAGTTAAACCTTCCAATTAAAGCGAAAATGGTTTCATTCGCCTTCGCTGGTGTTCAGCCAGAGATCATGGGATATGGACCAGTTCCAAGCACCATAAAAGCTTTAAAAAAGGCTGGGTTAGATATTACCGATATTGGTTTATTTGAAATTAATGAAGCTTTTGCAATCCAAGTACTATCCTTTTTGGATCACTTTGGTATTGCAGATGATGATCAGCGGGTAAATATATATGGTGGCGCCATTGCAGTTGGGCATCCACTTGCATCCTCTGGCGTTAGATTGATTTTAAATCTTGGTAATGCTTTTAAAGAGCATCCTGAAGTTCGCTATGGAATTACAACTATGTGTATTGGACTCGGCATGGGTGGCACAGTTATCTGGGAAAATCCAAACTATAAAGGTGATAAATAATGTCAGGTATAACAACACTAGCTGGTGCTCCTGATGAAGTAGTCACTAATGCAATATTAAGAATGGTTTCGATGGCACCATTTGGCCATCAGGCAGATCTGGCTTTGATTACCTTAGATAATGGCGCAGATTATAATCGGCCAAATACATTTGGCGCAGCATCTTTGCAATCACTATCCAAGGCGATAGATGAGGCGCAAAAATCAGATGCTGTTGCGATAGCAATTACCGGTAAGCCATTTATTTTTGCTGCAGGTGCTGATTTGTCGGCTATGGGATTTTTGACCGATAAATCTCAAGCTATTGCAATTGGCGATTTGGGGCATGAAGTTTTCCTAAAACTACATGAAAGCAAAAAGCCAACATTTGCATTTATCAATGGGTTAGCACTTGGCGGAGGTCTTGAAGTTGGACTTAATTGCCACTATCGAACTCTGGCAACTACTGCATTTACTGGATTACCAGAATGCTTCCTAGGACTTGTTCCTGGTTGGGGTGGGGCTACTTTACTTCCGAAGTTAATCGGACCAGAAAATGCCGTTCAAGTGATTATTCTGAATGCACTAAATAACAACACCATGATGAAATCAAAAGATGCACTTGCTCTTGGAGTTGTTGATGCAGTTTATGAGCCAGCTGACTTTTTAGAGAGATCTGTTCAATTTGCAGCAGATGTGTTAACTGGTAAGAAAAAAATTGAGCGTAAAGATTTTAGTAATGACTCTGCTGCATTTGAGAAGGCGATTGCCACTGGCAAAGCTGCTGTTGCTAAAAAATACAATGGAGCTGAAATTACCTCCCCGCTTGCCGCACTTGAATTAATTAAGGCTGCGCAGAAAAATACTGTTCGAGATGGTTTTACTGCCGAAACAAAGGTGTTAGCTGATTTAGTAATGAGTGATCCACTTAGAGCATCCCTTTATGCATTTAATTTGATCCAAAAGAAGCGCAAAAAAGTTGAGGGCGCTCCTAAGCCAGCACTGGCACGAAAAATTACAAAAGTAGGCGTTGTTGGTGCTGGATTAATGGCATCTCAACTTGCCCTGCTTATGCTGCGTAACTTAAAAGTTCCAGTTGTCATTACTGATTTAGACCAGGAAC